>JALGZR010000090.1:15624-30065 GCA_025774805.1 bacterium | reverse complement strand
AACCCGTTCTCGGGGCGGACGGAGCTGCGCTTTCGGGTGCCGTCCCCCACCCACGTGACCCTTCGCGTCTACGACGTCTCGGGAAAGCTCGTGCGGAACGTCCTCGACCGCCCCCTCATCGGGGGGAACCACACCGTCCGCTGGAACGGTCGCGACGAGGACGGACGACCGGTGGTCCCCGGCCTCTACCTGCTCCGGCTCACCGCGCCCGGAGTCGAGCTGGTCGAGAAGGCGGTGCGGCTGAGGTAAAGGGCTCGGCGAGCCGCCGCCTCGCGACGAGCCTGGTGAGAAGCGCGGGCTATCGCTCGGTCACGGGGGGGAGCGGGCGCCCCACCCGGTTCGGTGACGTGTGCTCCCAGGTGCGGATCGTCTCGCGCAGGATGTGGTCCGCCCGTGCCGTCACCAGAGACGCGGTGGCCCCGCGAACGTGGAGGGCGAACAACCAGGGTCCACCTCCCCGGAGGTGGCGGATTCCCGTGACCCAGGCTCCCTCTTCGGTGTCACCGACGGCGGCCCGGACGCGACGGACGGGATCGTGGAGACCCCGGGCGAGTCCGCGGGGGGAGGAGACCGCCATTCCGCTCGCGGCGAGAAGTGCCGACGTCGTCGCGGAGCGCAGCCCGAGCGTGCCCCTCTGTACACCTCTCCAGAACTCGATCCACTGGCGGGCCGTGGCGCTCCACCCGTCCCCCGGAAAACCGTCCGCGCTCTCGATCGCCGTCGCGGAGGGTACGTCCGGCCCGAACCCCGCGCGAAGGGCGTGGCGGCGAATGGGCTCTCCTCCGATCTCGGGAAGGAGCGAGCGGAAGTAAGCATCGCAGGAGAACGCGACCGCCATGGAGAGGTCGGCGAGCTCGTGGCCGCCCCGCGCCCAGCAGAGGGAATCGCAGGGGACCCTCCGTCTCGGATCGAGCAATCGCTCCTCCAGCCCCGCGAGGGCGAACAACAATCGCGCCGACTCGCCCAGGGGGAAACGGATCTCCTCGGCCGCCCCGGCGTTCTCCCTCCGAATCGTCTCCCCGGATCGGAGATCCTCGACGAGCAGCACCTGGGACGGGTTCTGTTCTTCCGGAAAGTGATCCATCACCGGGGGAGGCGACGAGACGAGCATCGAGGCGACGATGGCGACGGCGGGCATGGAACCTCCCGAACTGCTTCACCTCTACTTTACACGATGGTCCCCACTGCCGAAAATGCCGTCTCCGTCCGTCCGAGTCACCCGGGAGGGCGCATGGCCTTCGCCCCCGTCGTTCACGAGCCCTGCGACTCGGTACGCTTTGGTCGCGTGCTCTTCGTCGAGATCGCGCCCGGCCCTCCCCCCGGGCGGCCGGGCCGGTACGAGAACGTGCTCGCCCGCTCCCCGGAGACCCTGCGGCGCACCCACTACAGCGCTCCCGAGGCGGTGCTCCGCGCCATCCTCACCCCCCTGGACCGGGGGGCGGCGGTCGACGCGGTCGTGTTCGGGGGGCCGGGGGATCCCCTTCGGCACCGGAGCCTCGGACCCGTTCTCCGCCGTCTCCGCACCTCCGCCCACGTCACCACGGTCGTCCTGACCGACGGGATCCTCCTGCGCGACCGCGACACGCGCCGGGAGGCCGGAGAGGCGGGGATCATCGCGGCCTGGCTTCCCGCTCTGGAGGATTCGGCGGAAGATCCCCGCGGCCTCGAGCGGAGGGAGGCGTTCGAGGTTCACGTCGAGGGGGTCGCTTCGCTCCGGCGGGAGACGCCGACGGGAGTCGCGCTCGAGCTTCCGGTCCATCCCGGGAGAAACGACACCCGCGCGTCCGTGGAGGCTTGGGCGCGCTGCGTGCGTCGCATCCGCCCCGACCGTGTATTCGTGATCCCCGCTCCGGACGCGGCGGAGGAGGGCCTGCCCGATGCCCTCGAGCGGGTCCGCCAAGCCGTCCACGCGAGCGCGGGCGCGTTTCTCGATGACTCCACGATCGTCGACCGTCGCGACTTCTCCGGATCCTGATCGATTCCGCGGAGGCCCTGCGCCCCGGCGCCGCGCGTGAGACCCGGTTCGGTCAAGACCCCGGACGCCTTCTCCGGAAGAAGGGGACCTTTCTCTCGACGGGGGAGGGCGGGGGCGTTCGCGTCGGCGCCGGCGGACGGGGCTCGCGGGTCGGGGTTGATCGAGGCGGCGGGGAGGGACGGGCCGCGGGCGGCGCGACAATTCGCGTCGGCATCGAGGCGGGTGTCGTCGGCGTTCGAGGTTCTCTCCCGGTTCGAAGACCGGGATCCTCCGGAACCTCCCGCTCGGACCGTGCCGGGGACTCTCGCACGGAGGGCGAGGGAGGTGCCGGTGCGACCCGCGGGGCCGGGGAGTCGGGCGCGGGGGTGCCGGCCGGAGAGACGGGCTTCGACGCAGGGGACCGCTCCGCCGAAGGGGCCGCCGCAGAAACCTCCGTTTCGATCCGGGACACCCGGGAGGGGAACGCGGCGGCCCCACCGTAGCCGATCACCAGAGCGGCCGGAAGGAAGGCGAGCGTCAGCCCCTGGACCGGGTCGACGGGCAGGAAGGGAGTACCCTCGAGCGAGAGCAGGACGGCCGCGGCCAGCGCGGGGGCGAACGTCAGCGGGAGAAGCGGGTTCGCGGGCGGGGAGCGCGGGCGAAGCACGCCGTGCAGCGCGGCTCCGATCATCGCGGCGAGCACGATCTCGAGGATTCTCCCCGGGCCTCGGCGCTGAAAGGGACCGGAGGCGCGGCGAGCGATCTCGCTCGCTCCAAGGCGGAAATCGTCCAGAGCTCCCACGAGGGAAGCGCCGGAATCGCCGATCGCATCGCGAATCTCCCGAACGGTGCGGGTGAGATCGCGAAGGCGCGTCGTGTCCTCGAGAACGAGATCGTCCCGCGGCTCCCCCAGACGCGTCTCCAGGATCTCCGCAATCGTCGACAGAGCGATCCTCGGACGATCTCCCGCCGTGTCGCGCGCCTCCACGAGAAGCTCCGCGGAACGGCCGTAGAAGGGGACGAGCAGCCCGGAGACCCGGAAGGCGGCCGAACGGTCGGGGAAGGCCTCCACCCGGGCCGCGATTCGACTCCCGATCTCGGACAGTCCGTCGTTTGCCTCCGAGACGGCCCCCGCCAGACGGCTCGCGGGAACCTCGAAGTGGGGGTTCCTCGGACCCCACACGCCTCGCATGGCATCGTCGGGGTCGGGCACGATTTCAAACCGCCCGGTGATCGGAGAGGAGCGGACCCGGATCGACTCGAGCGAGAGGCGAACCGTCGGTTCGAGTGCGGGGACGGGAAGGAAGCGCGCCGCGATCCAGAGGACGCAGAGGATCGGCAGCAAACGGTCCGCGCGAACGCGCGTCACGAGGCGGGCCCCCGCCTCCCTCAGAGGACGCGGGCGGGCGTCGGGATCCATACGCGATCTCCTCGCGCCGGGGAAGGACCCTCGCTGATCGGGGGAAAGCGTCGGACAGGGCCCGCCGGGTGTCAAGAACGCGTCTCTTCAATCCCGGGCCGGAACCCGCCGATGAGAGGGAGCACGTGCACCCCGGAGGTCGTCCGTGCTTCCTGTCCGCACGCTCGAGGAGTGTCCCGTGGCCGGCGGCGAGAAGTTCCAGGCCGTCATCGGACCTTCTCGTGCCTTCCGTCGGGTGACCCGGCTTCTGCTCGGGGGATCCCTCGTCGTCGCCCTCGGCTCGATTCTCGCCGCCCAGCGGGGGGCCGGCACCGGCGTCTTCCTGATCGCCGCCGCGGTTCTGTTCGCGGGGTCCATCTCCTCCGGGTGGCTGAGCGGAGGCACGGAGGCGCTTGTCTGCCAGGGACGAATGCTGACGCACCGTCGGATCGGAGTCCTGCGCGATCGACGCCGCGCGGTCGCGATGGTCGATGTCCTCCGCGTTCGAGCACCCGGTCCCGGCGTTCGAAACCTTCCGAGGGGCGTTCGCATCGAGACGATCCGCGGCACCTGGGCCGTCGGTCGGCGTCTGCCCGAGGAGGAGGCGCGCCTTCTCGGCGAGCTTCTGCTGCGCCATCTCGCGCTCTCTCCGGAACAGGCGATGCACGCGATGGGCGCGAAGACGTTGAGCCCCGGAGGCGGCCGGCCGATTCCGGCTCCGATCCCCTCCGAACCGGAGACGGTGCTCCGGGCTCGGAATCCTCCCGTCGGGCTCTGAGCGACGTCTCGGCGACGCGGGAGATCTCCTCCGGCCGGACCCGGGACGAGAACATCGTTCAAGATCGGCAGAAAGCCCTCACGAACCGCCAAGGGTCCCGCTGTCGCCGCGCGCGGCCCCGCTTGCGGGTCAAGGTTCGCTCTTCGAGCGACGAAATCTCACCAGAAGACCTTCACCCCATCACTCCCTTTCCAGCGGGGATCGATGACGCTGTCGGTGGCCGCCTCGCGCGCTCTTTTCCGGTGCGCGGCGACGCGGGGGATCGCGCTCCTCGCGATCTGCGGCTGTACGGAGATGAGCGGCACTCCCGATTCCGACGGAACGCCGGCGCGGGAGCCCCGCTACGGCGGCACGTTCGCGATGATGCTCGAAGCGCCGGGCACGCTCGAACCGGGTCTGGTCGACGACGTCTACGAAGCCTGCATCTCGAACCAGATCTACGACGGGCTATTGGAGTTCGATTCGAACCTCAATCCGGTTCCCGCGATCTCCCGCGAGTGGAGCATCTCGCGGAACGGCCTCGAGTACGTGTTTCTCCTCCGGGACGACGTCCGTTTCCACAACGGACGCCGGGTGACCGCCTCCGACTTCGTCTACTCGTTCACGCGCATCTTCGACCCCGCACGGAATGACCACGGCCTGGGAGGCGAGTACCTGCGCAAGATCGAGGGGGTGGCGGCCTACTGCAAGGGGGAGGCGCCCGAGATCACGGGAATCGTGGCGGTGAACGACACGACCTTGAAGATCCGGCTCGAGTCCCCTTACGGCTCGTTCCTTTCGGCGCTGGCCATGGATCAGACGAAGGTCGTCGCTCGCGAGGAGATCGAACGCCTCGGCGACGAATACAGTCGCCATCCGATCGGCACCGGTCCCTTCCGCCTCGAGAGGTACGACGACGATCCGGCGGAGCCGAGGGTCGTGCTGCGGGCCAATCCGGATTACTTCCGCGGTCGGCCCTACCTCGACCGAGTCGTGTTTCACGTCCCCGCCGACTACAACATCGACACCGGGGCGGAGTGGATCCTCGCCGGCCGCCTCAGCATGTGTGACATGCCGGGGGCGCTTCAGGAGCAATTCGCCGGCAATCCCCAGTTCCGCATCATCCGGCGCCCCGAGCTCTCGTTCTCGTTCTTCGGAATCAACGTGGATATGGAGCCGCTCCGGGACGTCCGGGTTCGCCGTGCGATCGCGCACGCAATCGACCGGCGCCGGATGATGGAAGTAGATCCGGTCGGCCGGATTCCGGCCGGGGGAATCCTCCCGCCGGGCATGTTCGGATACAACCCCCAGGGAAGCGCGCTCGACTACGACCCCGATCTCTCGCGCCGACTCTTGGAAGAGGCGGGTTATCCCGGAGGTCGAGGGTTGCCCGTCGTCGTCCACTGGCAGGCGGATCGCGGCGAGCTGGGACGTCGCGCCGATCGCGTCATGGAAGAGTGTCTCGAGGCGGTCGGAATCGACCTCGAGTACCACTACGTCGAATGGGACCAGTTCGACCGCAATCTGCTCGCCCGATCGATTCCTTCCTTCGGGCTGACCTGGGTGGCCGACGTCCCCGATCCCGATTCGTTCCTCGCCTCTCTATTCGCCACCACCGGCGTGTACAACATCTTCCGCTACTCGAATCCCGTGGTCGACTCCGTCCTCGCCATCGGGGGAGGGATGCGGAGTTCGGTGGGACGGGCGGACCTCTACCGACGGGCCGAACGAGTCATCCTGAACGACGTTCCCGTGATCCCTCTGTTCCACGTCGCGAACAACTACGCGGTGCGGACGGAGGTGAAGGGTCTGGTGGTCAACCCCTTCGGTCTCGGCGGTCTGGCGCTGGAACGGGTCTGGATCGAGATACCGATCGGTTGAGGAATCGAAGGGCATGATGCTGCGCGGAATCGCCTCCCGGATGACCGGATCGCTCCAGTCGAGATTCATGTTCTCGGTGGGGCTTCTCCTCGCTCTCCTCATGGGGAGCATCATCCTGGCGGTGGACAACCGTCTGGCGAGCCTTCTCCTCCGGGAGAACCACGCGACCGGCGCAGCCGTGGCGCGATCGATCGGAGCGACGACGACGAGCGCCCTCGTCACCTATGACTACCTCTCGCTGACGCAATCGGCGGACGAGGCGGTGAGGGAGGGCGGCATCGCCTACGTCATCATTCTCGACAAGGAGAACGCGGTCGCCGCCCACCGGGAAAGATCGGACTTCCGGAACCTGGAGTTCCCCGAGGCCGTCGTCGAGCGGGCCGAGCAGGCGACGAGTCCGGTCCTCCAGACCGTGACTCTCGGGAACGGCAGTGCGCGGAAACGGGTCCTCGACGTCGCCTGTCCCGTGTATCCTCACAAGAGCGGCGTGAAGTGGGGGACGATTCGGGTCGGTCTCGATCTCGCGCCGATGCACGCGGAGATCCGGCGGATCCGTCTCATCCTGTTCGCGATCGGGTTCGGAGCCGCCGCTCTCGCTCTCCTCGGAGCGCGGATCATCTCGCGCCGGATCACGCGATCGATCGATGATCTCGTTCACGGAACCATCGCGGTCTCTCGCGGAGATCTGAATCACCGCATCGTGATCGACTCCGAGGACGAGATCGCCACCCTCGCGGAGCACTTCAACCACATGACCGAGCAGGTCAAGAAGCATCAGACGGAGATCGCGGTGGCCAAGGGCGAGCTCGAGATTCTGACCGCCACGCTGGAAGAGCAGATCTCCAAGCGGACCCAGGAATTCCTGGCGTCCGAAGAGAAGTACCGCATCCTCGTCGACAACTCGCCCGATCCGATTCTCATCGACCAGGCCGACGGCATTCGCTTCGTGAATCCCGCGTTCGCCCGCGTCTTCGGCTACGGGCACGAGGGAATGGTCCGGCAGGAGCTCCGGACCGAGGAGATCTTCCATCCGGATGACCGCAGCCGGATCCGGGAGATGATCGATCGGATCCTCCGGAACGAGCCGGTCGAGGCGAGTGAGGTCCGGGGCCTCACCCGGGACGGGGCCGTCCGAACATTCGAGATGCGCGGCATGCGCATCTACTACCTCGACGAACCCGCCGTCGAGATCATCCTCACGGACGTGACCATGAAGCGGGAGCTGCAGGACCATCTCCTCCAGCACGAGAAGCTCCGCGCCCTGGGAGAGCTGGCGAGCGGCGTGGCTCACGACTTCAACAACATCCTCGGAATCATCCTCGGCCGCGCCCAGCTCCTGCAACGGTACGTGAAGGATCCGGACGTCCTTCTCGGGCTGCGTACGATCGAGCGGGCCGCCGAGGACGGCGGAGAGACGGTTCGCCGGATTCAGGACTTCGCGCGGGCGCGGACCGAGATGAACTTCACAGACGTCGATCTGGTCGAGGTGCTCGAAGAAGTCGTCGAGATCACCCGCACGCGATGGCGCGATCAGGCCGAGATTCGGGGCGTCCGGATCGACGTGGATCTCCGCCTGGAGCCGATCGGCATCATCCGGGGGAACGGGTCGGAGCTGCGGGAGGTCTACACGAACCTGATCTTCAACGCCGTCGACGCGATGCCGGAAGGAGGACGGATCGAGATCTCCTGCCGCAGGGAGGGAGAGGAGGCCGTGGTCCTGGTGCGGGACGACGGCCAGGGTATGGACGATCAGGTCAAGGCCCGGATCTTCGATCCGTTCTTCACGACGAAGGGAACGAAGGGAATGGGCCTGGGCATGTCGGTGGTGTACGGGATCATCGATCGTCACGGGGGCGCGATCACCGTCGAATCCGAACCGAATCAGGGGACCTGCTTCACGCTCCGGTTCCCCGCGCACAAGAAGGATTCGATCCGCGATCAGGCCGAGGTCGAGATCACGCCGGATCGCTCGGCCCGGGTCCTCGTGATCGACGACCAAGAGGAGATTCTCGATCTCGTGTCCGACATCCTCGGATCGCACGGTCACCAGGTGCGGACCGAGTCCTCCGGCCCCGCGGGTCTGGCGGCCCTTCGCGAGCAGGAGTTCGACCTGTTGTTCTGCGATCTCGGCATGCGGGAGATGAGCGGCTGGGAGGTCGTGAGCACGGTCCGCCGGTTCGACGCCCTAATCGGAGTGGTGCTGCTCACCGGATGGGGCGCCACCCTGTCCCCGGAAAAGGTCTCGGAGTACGGTATCGACGCGGTGTTGGGCAAGCCGTTCCCCATGAGCCGGATCGTGAAGACCCTTCACGAGGTCCTGGGCATGCGGGAAGCCCGGATGCCGACTTAGCCTTCATCTCTCGCCGGCCTCGGCGGCGGCCGTGGCTCAGACCTCTTGCGGGGCCGACAAAGCGCTCTCGAGTCTCTCCCGCACGTCCTTCCCGATCCCGTCGGTGATCGCCCGGACCCGGGACAGAGCCCCGCTCGCCGTCTCCCGGGTCTTCTGGGCCCACTCCGGATCGGCCAGCCCGTCGAGGTTGATCAGGACGTTGTAGTAGGCCCCTTCCGCGCACGCCCGCGCGGCCAGCGCGGCGACGCCCGCGTCGGAGAGTGAGTTCCTATTGCCGCGGGCCGCGACCTCCCGCGCGAGCTCCGCGGTTCGAATCGTTCGCTCCAAGACCCCGAGGGGGATCTCGGTCGCCCACTTGGTCGCCTCGAGAATCGCCGCGTCTCGGATGGCCGCGGCATCGGCCGTCTTCTTGGGCAGCTTCATGGCCGCGAACAGGTCGTTGAACGCGTCGGTATCCCGATCGATGTCGAGGCGGAACTCGTCCTTGAGGACCTGGGCCTCCAGGCCGATCTGCCCCATCTCTTCCCACTCCGTCTCGTAACCCCTCTTCCCGAACGTCAGGCTGCCCACCATGGCGGAGAGGGCGGCGGACAAGGAGCCCATCAGAGAGGCGACGCTTCCTCCCCCGGGCGCCGGGCTGTCGCTCGACAGCTCGTCCGCGAAGTCGTGGACGCTGCGATCGACGAGCGCGCCCTCTCGCCGCAGGCGGTACTCGACGATCTTCTCGTTCGGGTCGAAAGGAGAGAGGTCGTGGAGGCCGAGGCTCTTGACCGCGATGTGCACGAGCTCGCGCTCGGTGACTCCGACGTAGGACCCCTGCTTCGAGAGGTAGTGGATCCCGGCTCTTCGAATCGCCTCCAGGGGAACGAGCCCCACGATCTCGCTGCCCGTGACCCTCATGCCGCGCTTCGCCGCTCCCGCCTCCACGGCATCGAAGGCGTCGTGAATCGCGGTCACTTGGTAGTTCGTGAGGTTGATCGAAATCTGAGCCGCGCCGTACTCGGGGATGTACCAGCCGACCGCCTTGCACTCGCGGAGCAGTCCCGGGGCCATCGCGAAGTTCCCGTTCTCGTCCCGGATCGCCTTGCCCATCTCGTCCCTCCGGCGTCGGCCCCGCTCGCGGATGTCGAGGGCGATGTCGTGGGCCAGATTCCGGGACCGCGTGTTGAGGTTGACGTTGTAGGCGATCAGGAACTCGCGGGCCCCGATCGCGGTCGCCCCCACCTTCGGCTGGAACTTGTCCGGGCCGAAGTCCGGCTTCCACTCCGGCTTGCCCTCGCGGGCGGCGAGGCCCTCGTACTCCCCGCTGCGCGCGTTGGCCAGATTCTTCCACTCGGGCTTGGACGCGGCGTGCTCGTAGAGGTAAACGGGGATCCCGAGCTCCTCGCCCACCCGGCGTCCCAGTCGGCGAGCGAGCTCGGCGCAGTCCTCCATCGTCAACCCTCGGATCGGGACGAACGGACAGACGTCGGTCGCCCCCATGCGGGGATGCGCTCCCGAGTGCTCCCGCATGTCGATCCGCTCGGCGGCTTCGGCGATCGCCCGGAAGGCGGCCTCGACGGCCGCGTCCGGATCGCCGACGAAGGTCACCACGGTGCGGTTCGTGTCGGCACCGGGATCCACGTCCAGGAGGGTGGCGCCCGGCACCGTCTCGATGACTCCGGTGATGGCGTCGATCTTCTCGCGATCCCGGCCCTCACTGAAGTTCGGGACGCACTCGACGATACGTTGCATGCAGGCCTCCGATCGGGAATACTCCGCCCCGCATACCCGGCCCGGCCTCGGACGTTGCGCGGAGGGAGTTCAGCGTCTCCGATCCCTTCCGGGCGGGCTTTTTTGCGTCATGCCGGTACTCGCGGGAACCGAATACACGAGCAGATTCTACCAGCTTCGACGAACAAGGGGGATTCCTGCCTCCAGAAATGGTATGTTTGTCTGTGTGTCCGGTCGTGAGTAAGGATGAACAAGAGTCCTCCCGGCGACCGGTAGGTAACGGAACGAGCCCGGCCGCCGCCGGAGACGACCCACGGAGCGCCACCGATGGATTCCCGACCCCCTGACCAAGCCTCCCCGTCCTCCAGCCCTTCCTCGGACGAGAGTCGCCCGGACCGACCCGAGGAAGCCGTGAGCGGCGCCGAGGCCCCCGCCGAGACCGCAGCGGCCGAATTGCCGCCGATCGAGAGCCCGCCCGTCCCGCCCGACGCCGCCACGGTCGACGGCGATTCCCCTCCCGCCGGGGCCGATCCCGAACCGGAAGCGGGGGAGCGCGCGGCTCCCCGCGCGGAGAGCGCTCCGATCGAGAAGGCACCGGATTCCGGGGGGAAGGTCGCGGACGGGACGCCCGCGGAGGAGCGGCCCGCCGAGGAGAAACCGGCGGCGGCAGGGGGCGCGCCGGACGCGGAGGCACCGGCGTCGGACGAGCCGCCCGCGGAGGAGCGGCCCGCCGAGGAGAAACCGGCGGCGGCAGGGGGCGCTCCGGACGCGGAGGCACCGGCGTCGGACGAGCCGCCCGCCGGGGAGCGGCCCGCCGGAGAGAAGCCGGCCGACCCGACGGCCGTTCCAGCGCCGGCGGGACCGGTCGTCGCGAGCGCGGCGGATACGGCGAAACAGCTCGAGGCGGCGACGGCGAAGGAGAAACCGCTCGTCACCCCGCGGAAGGGTCGACGGCTGGGCGGCAAGATCATTCAGATCGGCGAGGACAGCGCCTTCGTCGATTTCGGGGGTCGAGAGGAAGGCGTCATCGACATCCGAGAGATGAAGGACGCCGAAGGCAACCTCACGCGGAAGGTCGGCGACACCGTCCGCGCGATGGTCGTTCGGGTCGAGGGAGGCGTGAAGCTCTCTCTCAAGGCCGGTCGCGTGCCGGGCAATCTGCCGGCGGTCCTCGAGGCCGTCCGAGCCGGAGTCCCCGTCACCGGAAAGGTGACGGGCGTCAACAAGGGTGGCCTCGTCGTCAACGTCATGGGAGTCCGCTCCTTCTGCCCGTTCTCCCAAATCGATCGCCACTACGTGGAGAACCCCGCCGAGTTCGTCGGCAAGAGGTTGACGTTCCGGGTCTCCTCCGCGGACGAGCGGGGGAAGAACGTCGTTCTCTCCCGTCGGGCACACGTGGAGGAGGAGGCTCGTGAGAAGGCGGACGAGCTCCGCAAGACCCTCGAGGTCGGGCAGGTGCTCCGCGGGACGGTCGCGCGGATCCGACCCTTCGGGGCTTTCGTGGATCTGGGCGGGATCGACGGGCTGATTCACGTCTCGGAGATCAGCCACTCCCGCGTGAAGAACCCGGCCGAGGTCCTCGAGGTGGGGCAGTCGATCGAGGTGCAGGTCGTGGGAGTGGAGAATCTGGGAAAGAAGAGCGAGCGCATCAGCCTCTCACGGAAGCGGCTCGAGTCCGACCCGTGGGACGAGGCGGCGGAAAAGCTCGTTCCCGGTGAGAAGGTCGAGGGAAAGATCGTCCGCCTCGTCGACTTCGGCGCGTTCGTCGAGCTCTTCCCCGGTGTCGACGGCCTCATCCACGTCTCCGCCCTGGCGAGCGATCACCGCGTGAAGCACCCGTCGGAGATCGTCGAGGCGGGACAGACGGTGGAGGTCTGGGTCGTCTCGGTCGATCGCGGTGCGCGGAGGGTCTCGCTCTCTTTCGTGGATCCGGCGGTCGCCCCCGCCCGGCGAGAGGGGGGCGGACAGGGTCGACGCGAGGGGGGACGACGCTCCGGAAAGCAGCGGGACTCGGAGCACCGACGGGTGTCGCGGGAGGAGCACCAGCGATCCGGATCGCCCGACTCCGGACTCACCTCGATGGGTGAGGCGTTCGAGCGCCTGCGTCAGAGGATGGGATCCCAGCAGTAGCCGGCCATGGCCTGAACTCCTCACCGGGCTCGTCGCGAGGCTGGGAGGAGTTCATGCCAGCCCGGAACCACGTCCGCGATCACCGCCCGGTGATCGCTCGCGCCCGGCGGAGCGACCCAGGTCCCGTGGCTCTTCCAGGAACGCTCGTGGTAGACGTGGTCGATCTTCACCGAGCCCCCCGGAAACCCGACCGACTTCAGAGAGAAGGACGTCGCCCATCCGTCGCGCCACGGATTCCAGGCGCCGGCGAAGTGCCGGGCGATGGACAGCCCCTCGAGGGCGATCGGAAGGCAGTTGAAGTCCCCCGCGAGGACGACCGGAAGCGTCTCGTCCTGCAGCGCCTCGAGCAGCGCGTCGAGCTGAGCGACTCGCGTGGCCGTGTTCGAGAGCGGCCAACCGCGCGGCCGCGCCAAGTGGACGCAGACCATCCGGAAGGGCCCGGTCGGGGCGTCGATGCGGGCGGTCAACGCCACTCGGGGCCAGCGCCCGGACCCCTGGGGAAGTGAGTGGGTCCGGACGTCCGAGATCGGGTGGGGAGACAGTATGGCGAGCCCGTGCCCGCCTCCTCCGATTCGAAACGAGCTGGCGAAGACCGCCTCCATGCCGAGGGCCTCGGCGAGCTCACCGGGCTGATCGACGGAGCGGGATCTCGGAATCCCGCGCTCCGCCTCCTGAAGAGCCACGACGTCGGCCCGAAGAGGGGCGAGATCCTCCGCGACGCGATCCAGGCCGCCGAGCCCCGCCCGGATGTTGTAGGTGACGATCCTGAGGACCCCTTTCCCCGGATGCGGAGGGGGAGGACCGGGCGCTCTCCGGTGGATGGCGAACGCCACCACCACCACGACGATCGCGGCTCCCGCGAGGAACCGCGGGAGTCTTCGGAGACCCCTCGCGCGAGGGCGGCGGGCCGAGTGGTTCACGGCGGCTCCTCGAGAGGCTTCGGGGAGGGAAGTCCGTCGGGCTCCCCGGGCGCGGAGACCCGGCGTCCTCGGGGATCGCAAAGCCGTTCCGCGGCTCCCCTCCCGGGTCCCACCGCTCCCATCGTACCGAGCGGCGGGATTCCCGCAACCCGGGGTCCGGCCGTTCTTGACGGGGCCGATCTCCGTCCCGGACCATGACCGACCCGTCTCTCGGTCGAGGTCCTTGATGACCGATTCCCCCGAACGGACGATGCGTTCCGACGCCGCGCTCCCCGCGGCCCGTCCGGCGTGGTTGCGATACGCGGAGCTCACGAAGCCCGGCCTCACGAGTCTCGTTCTCGTGACGACGGCGTTCGCGTACCTGCTCGCGAGCCGGGGGCCGGTCGACTGGCTCCGGCTGTTCGAGGCGGTTCTCGGAACCGCGCTGATCGGAGGGGGCGCGAACGGCTTGAATCAGTGGTGGGAGGTGGAACGGGACCGCCGGATGAAGCGCACCCGCGACCGGCCGCTGCCCTCCCGCCGGCTCTCGCCCCGTCGGGGGCTGGTCTTCTCCGTGACGATCACCATCCTCGGGACCGGACTCCTTCTCGTACGGGTCCATCCCCTGGCGGCGGGACTGGCCCTCGCCTCGTGGGGGATCTACATCTTCGTCTACACCCCGCTCAAGCTCCGGACCACGCTGAACACCGTCGTGGGGGCCGTCTCGGGAGCCCTTCCACCCCTCGTCGGCTGGGCGGCGGCGGCGGGCCGCCTCGACGCCGGAGCCTGGGTTCTCTTCGCGATTCTCTTCATCTGGCAGATTCCGCACTTCCTCGCCATCGCCTGGGTCCACCGGGAGGACTACGTCGAGGGAGGGTTCCGGATGCTCCCCGTGGTGGAGGGTGTGGGGCGCGCGCCCTTCCGAATCGTCGTCGTCTACTGCCTCGGCCTGCTTCCGGTGGCGGCCGCCGCCGCCTTCGTCGATCTCGCGGGCTGGGTCTACCTGGTGGGCTCCGTGGTTCTCGGCAGCGTGCTCCTCGGGGCGGGGCTCCGACTCTATCGGGACCAGACCCCGGAGGCCGCCCGCCGTCTGTTCCTGGCGAGCATCGCCTACCTGCCCGCTCTGTTTCTCCTGATGGTCCTCGACCCGACCCGGCTGCGAACCTAGCCTGCATTTCTTGCTCTTGCGAGGCGCGGCAAGCCGCTGCCGCGGCAGAGGCCGGCGAGATATGCGGGCCGGCCTGCACTCCTCACCCGATCGCCCGCCGACACTCTGGGAGCGGCGTGCGATCGGATGATCGAGTCCGTGACCCGCTTCTCCGGGGGGCTACCGGCGGACGACGACATCACGCTCCTCG
>JALGZR010000090.1:0-15600 GCA_025774805.1 bacterium | reverse complement strand
ATCTCACCAGGCGCGGTGAGCCGCTGCCGCAGCAGAGGCCGGTGGAAATATGCAGGCTAGCCTCCCGCGCTCTCTCCCGGCCCCTTGCGGCCCCCCGCGCGCGCTCCTCCACGGCGTCCGCCGGCGCCGCGTCGGGCCCGGTGACGAAAACGGTGGAAGTTCTCCCGCCAGTTGTTAGGGTATAAGGTTCCGTCGGGTGCGCGGAGTCGGCGGGCACGACGCGAGTCGGCGCGAGTCGGCGGGCACCACGCTCACCCGTGCCGGATTCCCGGCGCCCCCGGGCTATCCGGAGGACGCGGACGTTCACCCCAAGGCGTCCCGCACGCGCACCGCGGGCTTCCCATGGCGTGCCGGCGCGAGCCGGGGCACCCGAACACGAGGACGGGCTTCTGAATCGCGTCTGGATTCTCCTGCTGGCAGGAACGGTCCTGCTCTTTGTCGACCTCTATCGGCCCCGTCCGCACCGAGGTGGGGAGGAGCCGGCACCTGCGCCGGCCCCCCTGTCGGAGAGCGCTCCGACCGACGCGGCCGGCCTCGTGGAGAGAGCGCACGAGAGGATCGAGCGCGGAGAGTACGTCGAGGCGCTCAGCGACCTCCAACGGGCACTCGAGCTTCGCCCCGGCTTCCCTCCGGCCCGTCATCACCGGGGCCAGGTGCTCCTCCGACTCGACCACTTCGACCAGGCCCTCGCCGATTTCGACTACTGCATCGACGCGGAACCCGAGAACGCACCCCCCTACTTCGATCGGGCCCTCGCCCATGCCGCGCTCCTCCGCTTCATCGAGGCTCGTTCCGATCTGCACGCCTTCCTCGCGCGCTCCGACGACGAGGATCGGAAGAGACAGGCGAGGGAGCTCCTGAGCAAATGGAAGGCGGAGTCATGATGTGGACTCGTGCCGCTCTCGGACTGTCGATCGCCTCGTGCCTGTCGTTCGCCGCGTGCGGCGACCGTGATCAGGTCCGGACGTACCGCGTCCCGGAGGAGGCGACTCCTCCGGCGGGGGAACCGGCGGCGAGCGAGAGCGAGCGGGGCGGAGGAGAATACGCGTGGACCACGCCCGAACACTGGGAGTCCTCCCCGGGCTCCTCGATGCGCCTGGCGAGCTTTTCCGTCCCGGTCGAGGGCGGAGGCTCCGGCGACTGCTCCATCATCGTCCTCGCCGGGAACGGGGGCGGTCTGGTGAACAACGTCAATCGCTGGCGAAACCAGCTCGGCCTCCCTCCGGAGAGCGAGGCGCAAATCCTCGCGAACTCCCGGGCGCGGAACGGGCGTCTCGGAGAGTTCCGGACCTTCCGCCTCGAGAATCCCGACGCCCCCGATCGAGGATTCCTGGTCGCCATCCTTCCCCACGCCGGACGGACCCTGTTCGTGAAGCTCGCCGCCCCCTCCGGGGCCCTCGAAACCCTGGAGCCCGACTTCTTGGCACTCTGCACCTCCGTGGGCCCTTCGTGAGATCCCCCAGGCCCCGCGCCCGATCGGAGAGAACGAGATGCCGCTGAGTCGCATCGCCCGCTTCCTGTCCCGCAGCAGCCTGTTCGTCTACGGGTGCTACTGGCTCATGGCCCTCGTCGTGGTGGGGACGCTGGCGCAGCGGGACCTGGGTCTCTACGCGGCCCAGAAAAAGTACTTCTCGTCCCTGTGGATCCCGGTGTGGGGAATCCCGCTTCCGGGCGGTCGGGTGACGATGCTGTTCATCTTCGTGAACCTGACCGCTCTCTTCATTCGCGACTTCAACCTGAGCCTGCGGCGACTCGGGATCACCGTCACGCACTTCGGAGCGCTCGTCCTCCTCGTCGGGGGATTCGTCACCGCCCGGTTCGCGTCGGAGGGAAGCGTCGTCATTCCCGAGGGGGAGAGCGCGGCGTTCGTCTCCGATTACCACGAACGCGAGCTGGCCATCATCGACACCGAACCCGACGGGTACGATCTCGTGACCGCCTTCGGGGACGGGAGGCTCCGCGAGGGGGCGAGGCTCCGACACGAGTCCTGCCCCGGTGAGATCGAGATTGTCGCCGCCTACGAGAACTGCCTGCCGGTGCGACGGACGGGGCCCGCTCCCCCGGAGTCTCGGGGCTTCCTCGAGAGGTTCGCTCTCGAACCCCTTCCCACCGATCCCGAGGACGAGCGCAACCGCATGGGCATCGTGTTCCGTCTCACGGACGCGGGAGAGGCCGCCGACGGGCTCCACGCCCTCTTCGAGCACCAGGCGGTGGTTCCGACGCTTTCCACCTCGGCGGGAGAGCGGACCTTCGTCCTCCGGAGAGAGCGCCGCTACCTTCCGTTCGCCCTCGAGCTGATCGATTTCGAGAAGCAGCTCCACCCCGGCACCGGGATGGCCCGAAGCTACCGGTCGGTCGTCCATCTCGTGGAGGACGGGGCGAAGCGCCGGGTGGTCATCCAGATGAACGAACCCCTTCGCCACCGCGGCTACACTTTCTTCCAGTCCTCGTTCATCGAGGACGGTTCGAGCCAGACCACGGTTTTGGCCGCGGTGAAGAACGTCGGCTGGACCGTTCCCTACGTCGCCAGCCTCATCATGTGCATCGGTCTACTCGTTCATCTGGTGCTCAAGGTGCCGGGGTTGATCGGGACGAGCCCGGGAGTGAAGCGATCATGAGCGACACCGCGCGCTGCCTCCGCGTTCTCCTTCTCCTCGCCGCCGGGGTCCTCGCCGGGACGCCGGGCTCTACGGACGGGAAAGAGCCGTCCGTGGGCGATCTCCCCGTCCAGCACGAGGGGCGCATCAAACCGCTCGACACGTTCGCCCGCGTGCACCTTCTGGCCGCGCACGGGAAGCGGTCCCTGCCGGATCTCTCGGCCATCGACTGGCTGCTGGAGCTGACCGTGAATCCGGTCGCGGCGGGGGACCGGCCGGTGTTCACCCTCCGGAATCCGGCGATGGTGGCGGCCCTCGATCTCCCGGAGCGGGAGCGACGTCGCTACACGCACGACGAGCTGGCCATCGCCCTCGGAAAAAAGGAGGACTGGCTCCGGGAGCTCTACGAGCGGGAAGACACGGATCGTTCCCTGGTGGAGACACAGCTCGTCGAGCTCTACCTCGCGACCCTCCGTCACCGGCAGCTCTCCCGGTCGCTCTCCTGTCTCCTTCCCGACTTCCGGGTGGACGATCCCGAGATCGCGTCGACTCTCACGGTGAATCCGGGGGAGCCCGTGAGCTACTACCGCATCACCCGGCAGGGGCGGGAGCTGACGCAGCTCCTGGCCCCGCTGTCCGAGCGTCCCCAGGCGCAGTGGTCGGACACGGACCGGGCCCTCGACGCCCTCGTCCATCAGCTGAACGACCGCCGTCAGGACCACTTCGCGACGGCGATGCGCATCGTCCCCGCCGAGGAGGGGGAGGAGTGGTCGGCACCGTGGTTCCTCATGGGGAAGAGTGAGCTCTCCGCCCGGGAAGAAGAGGTTCTCGACCTCTGGGAGTCCCTCCTGGCCGCCCGGATCTCGGGGGACGCGGTAGGGGAGTCCGTCGCCGTCGAGAGGATGGTGAAGGTCCTGGAGGCCGACCCCGCGACGATGCCCTCGACCTCGAACCTGCAACTGGAGTCCTGGTACAACCGGGTCGACCTCTTCTACAAGAGCGTGGCCTTCTACATCCTGGCCTTCCTGTTACTCGCCGTGAGCTGGATGGGGAAGGGCCGGCTCCTCCGTCGCCTCGCCCTGATCTCCCTCGTCGGCGGACTGGCGTTCCACACCGCGGGGCTCTGGATCCGCATGGTGATCATGGGTCGTCCTCCCGTGTCCACACTGTACGAGTCCATCGTCTTCGTGGGCTTCGTCGCGGTGCTCATGGGGGTCATCGTCGAGTGGGGCCGCCGAGACGGGATGGGCGTCTTCGTCGCGTCTGTCGTGGGAGCCGTCCTCCACTTCCTCGGGTTCGGCTACGCGGCCGACGGCGACACGCTGGGCATGCTCGTGGCCGTCCTGAACTCGAACTTCTGGCTCGCCACGCACGTGGTGACGATCACGATCGGGTACGGCTGCTCGATCGTGGCCGGTCTGGCCGGTCACGTCTATCTGGTCTGGCAGGCGTTCCGATCCCGCGAGAGAGCGCGTCTCGCCGAGATCCACCGGAACATGATGGGCCTCACGCTCGTCGCTCTCTTCTTCACGCTCTTCGGAACCATTCTCGGGGGGATCTGGGCGGATCAGTCGTGGGGGAGGTTCTGGGGATGGGATCCGAAGGAGAACGGTGCGCTGCTCATCGTCCTGTGGCAGCTCATGCTGTTGCACGGGCGGTCCGCGGAGCTCTTCCGGCCCACCGCCTTCGCCGCCGGGCTCGTGCTCAACAATCTCATCGTTGCTCTGGCCTGGTTCGGCGTCAATCTCCTGAACGTCGGTCTCCACACCTACGGCTACACGAGCCACATCGCGATCAACCTGGCGATCTTCTGCGGGCTGGAGCTGCTGTTCGTGTCGGCGGTCTACCCCTTCGCCCGCCATCGGGAGGCGAAGGAGCCGAAGGCCCCCGGGACGCCGTTCCCCGGCCGGCAGGCGGCCGGGTAGCGGGGCCGGGCAGCTCCCCCCGGGCGGGCCCCGGAGGCGAGAAGTCGCGCGGCACTACTCGATGGGCAAGCCGGCGATGTAGGCGGCCACGTCCCGGATCGCCGATTCATCCGGGAGGGTCATCGCCATCGGCTGCATCTGCATTCCGGTGATGTCCTTCGGGTCGGTTCCCCGCAGGCCCGCCCGGTACTTTTTGAGCTGCGCCACCACGTACCAGTCGTTCTGACCGACGAGCGCCGGCGACTTGAGAGTCGGCATCCCCCGTCCATCGGGCCCGTGGCAGGCGACACAGATCTTCCGGTAGTGCTCCTCGCCCCGGACCGGGTCGCCCTCGACCTCGGGAGTCGGGGGCGGGCCGTCGAGCCCGGTGATGTAGGCGGCCAGGTCGTACATGGACTGATCGTCCGGGAGTGCCTTGGCCATCGCCGCCATCTGCCTGCCGGCAATGTCCTTCACGTCCGCGCCCCGGAGACCGCTCCGGAACTTCTCGAGCTGGGCGACGATGTACCAGTCCTCCTGGAGGTGCAGGGCGGGGGAGTTGAGCGATCGGATCCCCTCCGCCTGCGGACCGTGACACGCCGTACAGGTCCTCTCGTAGAGCTCCTTCCCCCGCTCCGGGTCGGCGCTCGCCGCCGGGGCGGCCGCGACATCTTCCCCGGTCGCCGGGGTCCCGGCCACGGCTCCCCCGGCGCCGGCCTCGGCGCCCGGCGTGCCCGCCGCGGTCGCCCGCGCCTCGGCGATCGCCGGAGCGTAGTCCGCGATCATCTCGGGGCGATACTCGCGCGTGTCGATGAGCGTGAAGCTGATGAACAGCATCACGAACGACAGTGCGCACACGAGAATGACGGAGTGGAACGGCCGGTCGTAGCGCAGGTGCATGAAGTACAGGGCCACGAAGGAGGACTTCACCACCGCGATCAGGAGCGCGACGACGATGTTCGCCCCGCCCAGATCGATCTTCGCGGCCCCGACGGTCATCACCGTGAGAATCACGAGAATTCCCCACACCCCGATGAGAACCGGCAGGGGGACCGCGTGGACGTGCTCCCCGCCGGGGGCTCCGCTTCCCGATCCCGCGGAGGAGAGATGCCGCCCTGCCATCAGCGCCTCCTAGTGGATCAGGTAGAGAAGGGGGAAGAGGAAGATCCAGATCATGTCGACGACGTGCCAGTAGAGCCCCACGTTGTCCACGGGGACGAAGTAGGAAGGGCCGTACTTCCCCCGGAGCGCTCCGAGCAGAAGCCAGTAGATGAGAAAGATTCCGACCAGGACGTGGACCGCGTGCAGCCCGGTCATCGCGAAGTAGATCCCGAAGAAGAGGTGGACGTTCGCGGGGGACTCCGGCGGGGCGTGCAGCGACCGTGCCGCCGGAGGAGGGGCCAGACCGGGAGGCGGCATCGCCGCGGGGCCGATGAAGGACCTGTCGGCCGTCGGGGCGTCCCAGGTGCGCGGCAGGGGGGCCCGCT
Source organism: bacterium (assembly GCA_025774805.1). Taxonomy (GTDB): domain Bacteria; phylum ARS69; class ARS69; order ARS69; family ARS69; genus JALGZR01. The sequence goes on along the minus strand of JALGZR010000090.1, from coordinate 9,612 downwards.
TCGGCGCCGCCGGAGGAGCGTGTTCCTCTCCGGAGCCCGCCGCACCGGTCGCCGGCACCCCGACGTGATCACCCGCCGCCGGGGCGCCCGTCGCGGTCTCCGCGTGCCCGGCCCCCGCGTGCTCGTGGAGCGTCGGGTCGTAACGCGTCCCCCACATCAGGCCGTGCTTCCACTTGTGCTCGTACTCCACCGCCTTGATACCCATGAACCCGATGCCGCCCGCGATCGTCAGCGTCAGCATGAGGATCTGCAGATCGCGCTGCCCGAGCTGCGCCGCCCGCACCGCCCACGCCATCGTGAGGCTGGAGCAGATGAGGATCAGGGTGTTGATGCCGCCCAGGTTCGCGTCGAGGTAGCGGTGGGCGTACACGAAGACCTCGGGGTGGCTCGCCCGGTAGACCGCGTAGGCGCAGAACAGACCCCCGAACATCAGCAGCTCGGTCGCGAGGAACAGCCACATGCCGAGCTTGCCCGACTCGAACTGCTGGCGCGGGCTGTCGAAGTGGTGCCGCAGGTGGTCCGTCGCGCCCACGGAGGAGGCCGTCGCTTCCGCGCTCATCGATTCTCCTCGATCGGTGCGGAGTCCGCGGTGAGATGTCGTACGCGGTTCATGGGCGGACCGCCTCGTTCCTCCAGACGCGGGCGTCCGGATCCCAGGTCACGCGATCGAAGTCGTAGGGATCCCCCACGGTCGGGGGAGTGTCGAAGTTGTGCGGCGGGGGCGGCGAGGAGCAGACCCACTCGAGGGTGGCCCCGCCCCAGGGATTGGAGACCGCCTTCGCTCCGCGGAAGAGGGAGTGGATCAGGTAGGCCGCCGTCAGGAAGAAGCCCGCCGCCGTCAGGTACGAGCCCACGGTGGAGGCCACGTGCAGTCCGGTGAACTCCTCGGGGTACATGAAGTACCGACGCGGCATTCCCCGGGATCCCATGAGGAACTGGGTGAAGAACGTCAGGTTGAAGCCCACGAACACCATGAGGGTCGCGACGCGGGCCCACCGCTCGTCGTACATGCGGCCGAACATCTTGGGCCACCAGTGATGGAGGCCGCCGAGCAAGCCCATCACCGTCCCCCCGAACATCGTGTAGTGGAAATGGGCCACGACGAAGTAGGTGTCGTGAAGGTGCACGTCGGTGGAGAGCGCTCCGAGGAAGACACCGGTGAGACCGCCGATCGTGAACACCCAGATGAAGATCAGCGCGTACCACATGGGGGTCTTCAGGTCGACGGAGCCCTTGTACATCGTGGTGATCCAGTTGAACACCTTGACCGCCGACGGGATCGCCACGCTGAACGTGATCGCGGAGAAGATCATGCTCAGAAGCTCGGACTGCCCGCTCGTGAACATGTGATGTCCCCAGACCAAAAACCCGAAGATCGCGATGGCGATCGAGCTGTACGCGATGAACCGGTAGCTGAAGATGTGCTTGTGACTGTAGGTGGTGACCAGCTCGCTCACGATCCCCATGGCGGGGAGGATCATGATGTAGACGGCGGGGTGGGAGTAGAACCAGAAGAAGTGCTGGAAGAGCACCGGATCCCCCCCGAGCGCCGGATCGAAGATCCCCAGGCCCATCGTCCTCTCCGCGATCAGGAGAAGGAGCGTGACCGCCAGGACCGGGGTGGCGAGGACCTGGATGACGGCGGTGGCGTAGAGGCCCCAGAGGAACAGGGGCATCCGGAACCATCCCATGCCCGGCGGACGGAGCTTGTGGATCGTGACGATGAAGTTGACTCCGGTGAGAATCGAGCTGAAACCGAGCACGAACACGCCGAGAAACGCGGGGATCACGCTGGCGGAGGTGTCCGTTGAGTAGGGCGTGTAGAAGGTCCAGCCCGTGTCCGGGGCCTTGAGCGCGATGGCGGAGACCAGGAGAAGCGCGCCCACGACCCAGAAATAGAAGCTCGTCAGGTTCAGCCGGGGAAACGCTACGTCCTTCGCGCCGAGCATGATGGGGAGGACGAAGTTGCCGAACGCGGCGGGAATCGCGGGGATCACGAAGAGGAACACCATCACCGCGCCGTGCAGGGTGAACGCCTGGTTGTAGGAGTCGGCGTCCATGATCGTGGCCTTCCCGGTCAGGTGCTCCGTCCGGAGGATCAGGGCGAAGATGCCGCCGATCAGGAAGGCCGCGAGAGTGGCCACGAGATACATCACCCCGATCCGCTTGTGATCGAGGCTGAGCAGCCAGGAGCGGATTCCCCGAGAGGCGGTCAGGTAGTTCTCACCTTCGGAGCTCTCCCGGTGCAGTTCGGGCCTATCGGCCAGGTCTGCCGTCGTCATGAGTTCCTCCCGGCCTCCTCTGGTCCTCAGTTCAGACTCTTGATGTACGCGATGAGGGCGGCGATCTCCTCGTCGTCGAGACGCCCCTGGAACGTGGGCATCACCGGATCGAAGCCGACCACGACCGCCGCCGCCGGCTGGAGCAGGGACTGGCGAATGTAGTTCTCGTCCACCCTCCCGTCGCTTCCGTCGGTGAACTTCCGCGGACTACCGAAGGAGCTCTTCAACGTCGGTCCGATTCCCGCGCTCCCGTCCACCGAATGGCACTGGACGCAGCCCTTCCTCCGGTAGAGCTCCGCCCCCGCGTCCGCCGGGCTCAACCCGACCATCCAATCGGCCGCCTCCTGCAGCCACCTCTCGAACTCCGCCGGCGCGTGGACGACCACCCGGGAGAGCATCTCCGAGTGGCTCGTCCCGCAGTACTCGGCGCAGTAGATCCGGCTCTCCCCCGGCTCTTTCGCCTCGAACCACGCCGTCGTGTACCGGCCCGGGACCAGGTCCTGCTTCACGCGGTAGTCGGGAACGTAGAAGCTGTGAATCACGTCGAGCGAGGACATGACGAGCCGGATCGGAACCCCCGCGGGCACGTGGAGCTCCGGATCGACGTGCCCGTTCGGGTAGGTGAAGCTCCAGTTCCAGCGCTGGGCGGTGACCTGGACCTCGTAGGCGTCGTCGGGCGCCGTGCGGAGGTTCAGGAAGCCCTTGAACCCTCCCACGAAGATCGCCAGAACGATGACCAGGGGGATCCCGCTCCAGGCCAACTCGAGAGCGGTGCTGTGGTGGGCGCTCGGCTGCACCGCGATCTCCTCGCCGCGGCGGCGGTACTTCACCAGGAAGAACACCACCAGCCCAACGATGAGGAGGAAGAAGAAGACGGAGATCCCGAGAATCCAGTAGAAGAGCGTGTCCACCTGCCCGGCGACCGTGGACTTCGCCTCGGGCAGCCAGAAGGACTCGGAGTCTCCCCGCAGGAGGAGGGCCGCCGCCCGGTACGGGGCTCCCTGGTGAAGCGGGTTCACGAGCGCGCTCCCATCGAGAGGCCCTGCTTGCGACGCGCGCCCCGTCTCCCGAGCCACGCGAACAGGACAACGAGGGCGACGACCGCGGCGGCACCCCCCAGACGCATGATCTTGACGGCCGCGGGGCCGTACCGGCCCTCCGTGTGATCGTAGGCGTAGCAGAACAGGAGGAACTGGTCGACGGGCGATCCGATCCGACCCGCCGAGGCCTCCACGAGGGCGAGCCGCAGCGTCTCCGGCTCGAAGGCGACGCCGTACAGGTAGCGGGAGAGGCGCCCCTGATCGGTGGTCACGTAGAGGGCCGCCGTGTGCATGAACTCGTTGCGCTCCGGGTCGTAGCGGTAGCGGAAACCGACCGCCTCCGTGAGCCGCTCGATGCTCTCCTCCGTGCCGGTGAGAAAGTGCCACCCGGCCGCCGCCTCGGGCATCCCCAGCCTCTGCACGTAGTGGTCCCGCTCCGCCTTCGCCGCATCGGGGGTGTCTCGAGCGTCGAAGCTCACCGTCACCATCTCGTACTCCACGCCCGGGGTCCAGTCGAGCTCGGAGATCGTGGCCACGATGCCGTCGAGCAGCAGGATGCAGAGCATCGGGCAGTCGAAGTAGACGAGGCTCAGGATCACCGGTCTCTCCTCGTCGAAGAACTCACCGAGCGCGACCTCGGCCCCGTCCTCGTCCCGGAACACGGCGTCCAGGGGAAGCGGGGAATCCAGGCGCTCCGTGATTCCGACCCCCTCCAGCGCCGCGGGCTGCTCCTCGGTGAGCTGGGCGCGGCCCGAGATCGGAACGAGCACCAGCAGCGCGAGGGACGTCGCGAGGGCGCGACCGTCGACGGGCGGACTCCTTCGGGCCATCGTACGCATCCCCATCCTCACCGTGATCCGGCCGGAGCACCGGCGGAAGAGCCGCTCTCTCTCGCGATCAGCTCCATCGCCCGCTCGATCGGAATCGCCACCGTTCCGGAATCCCGGTCGACCCACCGGTACTCGCTCATCTGAAGACGCTGCCGCTCCCGCAGGAGCTCCAGCCGCGGCGAAACGCGATCCACGACCTTTCGGAGCTCCTCCTCCTCCCGGGCGGAGCCGTACAGGGCCTCGAGGCCCAGGAGAATCACCACGAAGAGGAGGACGCCGATACCGCCGACCACCACCGTGGGCCACGAGCGAGGATCGTCGTTGTCCGTCTGCATACCCTTCACCTCAGAAGTTCTCGAACGTCAGCGAGTCCGCGAGCCGGGGATCCTTCGTCGGAACCAGCGCGCGGTCTCGCAGGCGGTGGGCGAACGCCGCCACCCAGATTCCGCCGATCCCCAGGAACGTCGTGAGGTCCAAGAGACCGAGCGGCACCCTTCCCTCGCTCGCGTGGGGCATCACGACGTAGTAGAGATCGACCCAGTGCATGAACAGGATCCAGATCGCGACCGTCACCAGCACCCCGCGCCGCCGCTTCGGCACGCGGGAGATGAGAGCCAGGAAGGGCACGATGAAGTGCCCGACCAGCAGCAGCCAGCTCACCGCCGTCCACTCCCCCGTCTGGCGGCGGAGGAACCACTCGGTCTCCTCCGGAATGTTCGCGTACCAGTAGAGCATGTACTGGGAGAACGCGATGTAGGCCCAGAACACGGCAAACGCGAAGACGAGCTTGCCCAGGTCGTGGAAGTGCTCGGTCGTGACGAGCCCGCGGAGTCGGCCGGATCGCTGCAGGAAGAACGCCGACACGGGGAGGACCGCGAAGAAGCCGAGCACGCTGCCGGAGAAGAAGTAGACGCCGAAGATCGTGCTGAACCAGTGCGGCTCGAGCGACATGAGGAGGTCGAACGCGCAGAAGGTCAGGGTCAGGGCGAACACGAAGACCGCCGGCGCCGACCGCTTCCGCATCCGTGTCGTGATCTCCGGGTCTCCCGTCCGGTCCTGGAGGACCGACTGCCGGAAGAAGAACCGGGACATCAGGATCCACGCGCCGAAGTAGACCACGAGACGGACGAAGAAGAAGACGGGGTTGAGGTACCCGGATTTCGCCTGCAACAGATGATCGCCGGCGACGTGCTCGGGTTGCGTCCACTCGTACAGGGATCCGAGCCCGAAGAGGAGAGGCACGAAGAGAACGGCCAGCATCGACGCGTTGGCCGCGAACCCCTCCGCGATCCGCCGTACCGAGACGCTCCACCCCGACTGGGTAAGGTGCTGCAGGAGGACGAAGAACAGCGCGCCCAGCGTGAGGCTGAGGAAGTAAGAGAAGCTCACGAGATAGGAGAGGTAGAAGCGCTCGGAGTCCGCCCGTGCGAAACCGAGCAGCGCGCTCGCGAGGAGCCCGAGGACGCCGATGGCGCCGGCGATCCCGGTCAGCCTCCCCGCGGCTCCGCCCAGCCGGACCTCGTGGACCGGCAGGCTCACCTGGTGGTCGTGGGCGGTCACGTTCGCCTCCTCGTCTCACCGGCGCGGCTCATCGGAGCGCGGACCGTTTCTCGGCGGGCACGTCGTCCAGGGTCGCCTTCTGGCTGCGCTGGAGCGCCCGCAGGTACGCGACGATCGCCCACCGATCCTCGGGGGGGATCTGGGGGCCGTACGCCGGCATGTTGCGGATCCCGTAGGTGATCGTGTTGAACAGGTGTCCGTCCGGCCGATCCCGCACGAGATCGTCGTGAAGGGACGTGGGGGGCACCCAGTTGGCCAGCCCCTTCTCGGCGAGCTCCAGGGCCCGCGCGTGGACCATGCCGTCGCCGTAGCCCGAGAGGCCGTGGCAGACGGAGCAGAAGATCCCGTACCGCTCCCGGCCCCGCCGGAGAACGGCCCCGGTCACGGGAACGGGGATCTCCCCGACCCAGTCCTCCCCGCTTCGGCCGCGATGGAATCGTTCGTCCTCCGCGAGGCGACCGCGCGCGACGGTCCCCTCGGGCGCGGGACGCATGGCCCGCCCGTCGGCGAAGAGCGCGTTCGCGGTCTGGGGGAGGTACTTCAGCTGATAGTCCATGTCGGGGACGAGGTTGATCCGCGGCGTGGACGAGCGCGTGTACCGGGCGCGGGTGATGAGCGCGGCCGGGATCAGCGCGATCACCACGAACGTCAGGACCACGGGGGCGATCCACCTCGGCATCGTCTCAGACCTCCAGCCTCTCGACGCAGGTCCCTCCCAGGGACCTCGCGAACTCCCCGGTCCGCTCCTCGTCGAACAGGGGGTCCTGCGACTCGATGCTGATGAAGAAGCGATCCGACGTCACCCGGCGAAAGCGGTCACTGGAGAACACGGGATGGTGATAGCGGGGGAGCCCGTTGAAGACGATCATCGCGGCGAACGCCGTGATCGCGGCGAACAGGATGGTGAGCTCGAAGGCCACCGGGATATTCGCGGGTATGCTCCAGAAAGGCTTGCCGCTGATCAGGATCGGGTAGTTGTGGGCGTTGGCCCACCACTGCAGCCCGAGCCCGGTCAGACATCCGGCGGCGCCCGCTCCCATCACGAGCCAGGGAAGCACGGTGCTCCGGAGCCCCATCGCGACGTCCATTCCGTGCACCGGGAACGGCGTGTGCGTGTCCCACCGCCGGTAGCCCTTCTCCCGGACCCGGGAGGCCGCCCGCAGGATCTGCTCGGGGGTCTCGAACTCGATCAGGTACCCGGCCAGCCGCTTCGCCGGAATCGGTGCTCCTCCTTCCGCCCGTCCGCTCATGGCCTCACCCCCTCGGGAGCCGGATGCGGCGCGGCCGCGTCGGCGCCTCCTTCGTGCCGGCGCGTCTCGCCGTGCGACCGGGCGTTGTGCATGATGACCTTGACCTCGGCGATCGCCACCATCGGCAGCCAGCGAATGAAGAGAAGGAAGAGGGAGAAGAACAGCCCGAAGCTGCCGAGAAGCGTCGCGACGTCGACCCAGGTGGGCCAGTACATGTCCCAGCTCGAGGGGAGGAAGTCGGCGGACAGGGACGTCACGGTGATCACGAAGCGCTCGAACCACATCCCGACGTTCACGACGAAGGCGATGACCATAATCGCGGGAACCGACGTCCGGATGCGCTTGAACCAGAAGAGCTGGGGCGAGATCACGTTGCAGGTGACCATGATCCAGTAGGCCCACCAGTAGGGACCGAACGCACGGTTCAGGAAGGCGAAGCCCTCGTATGGATTCGCGCCGTACCAGGCGATGAAGAACTCCACCGCGTACGCGTAGCCCACCATCGATCCGGTCGCGAGGATGATCTTGCACATGTTCTCCAGGTGCCGCAGCGTAATGATCTCCTCGAGCCGGTAGATCCGGCGGGCGATCGCCGCGAGGAAGACCACCATCGCGAAGCCGGAGAAGATGGCCCCGGCCACGAAGTAGGGCGGGAAGATCGAGGTGTGCCACCCCGGCAGCTGGGAGACCGCGAAGTCGAACGACACCACGGAGTGCACGGAGAGCACGAGGGGGGTCGCCAGCGCGGCCAGAATGAGATACGCGCGCTCATAGCGCGACCAGTGGCGGTTCGAGGCCCGCCAGCCGAGAGCGAAGATCCCGTACACGATCTCGCGCGCGCGCGTCTTCGCTCGGTCGCGCAGGGAGGCGATGTCGGGAATCAACCCCATGTACCAGAACGTCAGCGAAACGACGAAGTAGGTGCCGACGGCGAACACGTCCCAAAGGAGGGGACTGCGGAAATTGGGCCACATCCAGAGCTGCTGGTCGGGGATCGGGAAGAGCCAGAACGCGAACCAGACCCGCCCGACGTGGATTCCCGGGAAGACGAGAGCGCAGATGACCGCGAAGATCGTCATCGCCTCGGCGAACCGGTTGATGCCCGTTCGCCAGCTCTGCCGGAAGAGGTAGAGAATCGCCGAGATGAGCGTTCCCGCGTGACCGATGCCGACCCAGAAGACGAAGTTCACGATCGCGAAGCCCCACCCGACGGGGTTGTTCACGCCCCAGATCCCGATTCCGGTGTGGAACAGATAGCCGATCATCGCGAAGAGGAGCAGCGCGAACGCGCCGGCGACCCCGAAGAGAACCCACCAGGCCCTCGGCGTCCGGTCCAGCTCCGTGGCCCGGCAGACCTTGTCGGTCACCGACGCGAAGTCGTTGTCCCCCAGAATCAGGGGAGCGGGCCGCGTCGGATCATCCGCGGTGTTGTCGAGGGCGTTCGGTAGGGTCGCCGTCGTCATCGTCCGTTCCCGCCGCGACGCCCGCTCGCGTCATCCATGGTGGTGTTCGCCTCCCCCGGTCCCGTGCCCCGTTCCCGAGTCGCCGGACGAGCCGGGGTGGGGGTTCCGGAGCTTCGCGAGGAAGCGCGTCCGGGGCTTCACGTTCAGCTCGGCCAGGAGCGAATAGGCGCGCGGGTGCTCCTGCAGCCGGCTCACCCGGCTGTTCGGGTCGTCGAGATCACCGAAAACGATCGCGTCCGCCGGGCACGTCTGGGCGCAGGCGGGAACGATCGTCCCGTCCTCGATCGGCCGCCCCTCGTTCTTTGCGGGGATCGTCGCCGCCTTGATCCGCTGGACGCAGTACGTGCACTTCTCCATGACCCCGCGCGCCCGCACCGTGACGTCGGGGTTGAACTTCATCTCGAGCAGCCGGGGAAGCCCGGTCTGGTTGTTGAAGTAGTTGAACCGCCGGACCTTGTAGGGACAGTTGTTCAAGCAGTACCGCGTCCCCACGCAGCGGTTGTAGACCATGTCGTTGAGGCCTTCCTCGCTGTGGACGGTCGCCGCGACCGGGCAGACCTGCTCGCAGGGCGCGTTCTCGCAGTGATGGCACGTGATGGGCTGATGGCCGACCCGCGGCCTCTCGAGATCTCCGCGGAAGTAACGATCGATCCGCATCCATTGCATCTCGCGCCCGAGGATCACCTCGGCCTTGCCCACGACGGGGCTGTTGTTCTCGGCCTGGCAGGCGACGACGCACGCGCTGCATCCGGTGCACGCCGCGAGGTCGATCGTCATCGCCCAGCGGTGTCGCGCCTCCTTCCAGTCCCGCTCCCGCCAGAGCGAGACGAGAGGCGGATGGTGCGAGCGGCGCTCGGCGAAGTCGGGATGCTCGCGGTACTCCTCCAGGTCTCCTTCCCGGTAGATCGCCGAGAGGCGTTGGTCCTGGCCCCGCCCTTGGGCCGCGTTGTGGATCGCGTGATGGTCCTGAGTGACGGCGAGCTCGTGACGCCCCCGCCCCCGGGCGAGCTCCACGTAGGGGAGGACGTCCATCGCATCCGTGGTTCTCAGGGGATAGACGTCGAAGCCGCCCCCCTTCCCGTCGCTGTCGCGCTCGGCCACGCGACCGGCGTGTGTCCGACCGTACCCGAGGGACACGGCAATGGAGCCGATCGCCTGGCCGGGCATGAGGTAGGCGGGAATCTCGA
>JALGZR010000089.1 GCA_025774805.1 bacterium | reverse complement strand
CGATGGAGGTGAGCCTGGTCCAGCCGATCGCGATGGAGAAGGAGCTCCGGTTCGCGATTCGGGAGGGCGGCCGCACCGTCGGAGCCGGTGTCGTCACCGACATCGTGGAGTAGGACCGGGACGGGGAGTCGATCGCCGCGTGCGGGTCAAGGTGATGCTGGCCTGTTCCGAGTGCGGGAGTCGGAACTACACCGCATCGAAGGACCGGACCCGACACCGTGAGAGGCTGGAGCATCGGAAGTACTGTCCCCGCTGCAATTCGCACACGATCCACCGGGAGACCCGATGACGGGGGGGTAAGGGTCGCGACCGGGGATCGCTTCGTGGACGGGTGAAGGCGTGTAGCTCAATCGGTAGAGCATCGGTCTCCAAAACCGAGGGCTGCGGGTTCGAGTCCTGCCACGCCTGCCATCGTGCCGAGGTGAAGGACTTGTGAGGCAAACCGACGCAGAGTGCCGGCAGAGGGCGCAGGGGGCAATATCCTCCCGCCGACGGGCGGGGGAGCCGGGGCGGAAACGATGATCCAGAAGTCCAAGAAGTTCGTGAACGACGTCGTGGTCGAGATGAAACAGGTCAGCTGGCCGACGCGGGACGAGCTCCGAGGCTCGACCCTCGTCGTGATCGTGACCGTCATCATCGTCTCGATATTCATCGGGATCGTCGACCGGATCCTCAGTCTCGGGCTCGAGCAGGTCCTCCGACGCTAGTCCACGGCTTACCGGCCGATGGCCGGCCGGGGTGGGAGTCAGCCATAGCCATGAAGTGGTACGCGATCCACACGTATTCGGGCCACGAGAACAAGGTGAAGTCGAATCTGGAGCGGGCGGTGGCGACCTCCGGAATGGAAGACCGGTTCGGTCGCATCCTCGTCCCGACGCAGACGGTCACGGAGATGAAGAACGGGAAGAAGACGCAGTCCACGCGGAAGTTCTTCCCCAGCTACATCATCATCGAGATGGAGATGAGCGACGAGACCTGGCATATCGTCCGGGATTGTCCGGGGGTGAGCCGGTTCGTCGGGACGAGCGCGTCCAGGCCGGATCCGCTGCGCCAGGCGGAGGTCGAGCGGCTTCTGGACCAGATCGAGGGAACGAAGGGGAAGGCGGTCCCCGAGGTGCCGTTCCACGAGGGCGAGCACGTGAAAGTCGTGGACGGGCCGTTCAGCGACTTCACCGGGGTCGTCGAGGAGGTGAATCCCGAGCGGGGCAAGCTGAAGGTGATGGTCTCGATCTTCGGCCGGGCCACGCCGGTGGAGCTCGACTTCCTTCAGGTCCAGGCGGTCTGAGCCGGGAGCTGCTCGGAATCACGCGCCTCGGGAACGGAAGGCGACAAACTTCAGGAAGGATAAGGGAAATGGCTCCTCCGAAACGAGAGCTGGCCCGGATCAAGCTGCAGATTCCCGCGGGGCAGGCCAATCCCTCCCCTCCGGTGGGACCGGCGCTCGGTCAGCACGGCGTCAACATCATGGACTTCTGCAAGCAGTTCAACGACCGGACGAAGGCCCAAAGCGGACTGATCATTCCCGTGGTGATCACGGTCTTCCAGGATCGCTCGTTCAGCTTCATCACGAAGACTCCGCCCGCCGCGGTTCTCCTCCTGAAGGCACTCGGCGTGGAGAAGGGGTCGGGAGAACCGAACCGGAACAAGATCGGCACCGTGACCCGGGATCAGGTCCGGGAGATCGCCGAGACGAAGATGCCGGACCTGAACGCCAACGACGTCGAAGCGGCGATGGAGATGGTGGCCGGGACGGCGCGCAGCATGGGAATCGAGATCGAGCGCTGACGATCCGAGCTCGGATCACTCGATTCCCCGGGGGGGCGACGCCCCCGGGTGGACCACGGCCCAGGGCAAGGGGCCCGAAGCGTGGGAGAAAGGCCGGGAGGCCCTTCGCAAGGGAGAACAGCATGAAGCACAGCCGGCGTTACGTCACGATCGCCGACGCGCGGGATCGGCTTCGCCGATACAACGTCACCGACGCGGTCACGATCGTGAAGAAGAACGCCACCGCGAAATTCGACGAAACCATCGAAGTTGCCGCCAATCTCGGAGTGGATCCGCGTCACGCCGACCAGCAGGTCCGCGGGACGGTGGTTCTGCCCCACGGAACCGGACGCACGGTCCGGGTCCTGGTGATCGCCCAAGGAGACAAGGCGAAGGAGGCCGAGGAAGCCGGAGCGGACCACGTGGGAGCCGACGATTACGTCGAGAAGATCCAGGGCGGCTGGACCGACGTGGACGTGGTCATCACGACTCCCGACATGATGGGAAAGGTCGGGCGACTCGGGAGAATTCTCGGGCCTCGGGGGCTCATGCCGAACCCGAAGGCGGGAACGGTGACGATGGACGTCTCCAAGGCCGTCTCCGAAGTGAAGGCGGGCAAGATCGAGTATCGGGTGGACAAGACCGGAAACGTCGCCGTTCCCGTCGGCAAGGCTTCCTTCGAGGAAGACCAGCTGGCCGAGAACATCCGGATCCTGATCTCCGAGCTTCGGCGGGCCCGACCCGCCGCCACGAAGGGTACGTACTTCAAGAACGTCACCGTCACCTCCACGATGGGTGCCGGCGTGAAGATCGACGTTCAGGCCGAACTTCAGAGCCTGAGCTAGGAGGAAAAGATGCCGACGGCCCAAAAGACGGCTGCCATCGAGCAGCTGCGCGAGACGCTCGACAGGGCGGCCGCCATCTTCCTCGCCGACTTCACCGGTCTCGACGTGGCGAAGATGACGGATTTGCGACGCAAGTGTCGGGAGAACGGGGTGACCTTCCGGGTCGTGAAGAACACCCTGGCCATCAAGGCCACCCGAGCCATGGAACTGGAAGAGCTCGAACCCCACTTCCGGGGTCCGACGGCTCTGGCCGTATCGACCGACGACCCGACTTCGCCGGCGCGAGTGCTCCTTGATTTCCAGAAGGAGCACAAGAAGCCGGAGGTGAAGCTCGGGTACGTGGACGGCCGCGTGCTGACGCCGGCGGAAGTGAAAGCCGTGGCGAACCTGCCCTCCCGGGATCAGCTCGTTTCCCAGATCATGCAGCTCGCTCTGGCCCCGGCGCAGAACTTCGTCTCCGCCCTGAACGACGTGCTCGGTCGCCTCGTTCGTACGGTCGACGCGGTGCGAGGCGAGATGGAGAAGGGCACGGCCGCTCCTGCCGACGCTCCCGCCCCGACGGACCAGCCGTCGGCGGAGGGGAAGCCGGCGGACGAGCCGCTCGCCGAGGAGCCGCCGGCCGGTGAGCCCGCGGCGGATGAGCAAGCGGAGGAGTCGAAGGACTGACCGGACATCGTTGCGTGATCGTGCCGGTACCGATCGAAGACAGCGCGGCGATGAGCCGCCCGTGGTAGGCAGAAAGAAGACGGATTTCGTCGGAGGAAAGCGAAGATGGCGAGTGAAAACGTGACCAAGGTGGTCGACATCATCGGGAACATGACGGTTCTCGAGGTCTCCGATCTCGTGAAGGAGATGGAAGAGAAGTTCGGTGTCTCCGCGGCCGCTCCCATGATGGCGATGCCGGCCGGGATGCCGGGTGCGGGGGGCGGTGAAGCCGCGGTGGAGGAGAAGACCGAGTTCGACGCGGTCCTCACCTCGGCGGGGGACAAGAAGATCCAGGTCATCAAGACCGTCCGGGCGATCACCGGTCTCGGTTTGCGCGAGGCCAAGGAGCTCGTGGACGGAGCCCCGAAGCCGATCAAGGAGGGCCTGACTCAGGAAGAGGCCGAGGAGATCAAGAAGCAGATCGAGGAAGCGGGCGGCAGCGTAGAGCTCCAGTAGATCGCCGGACTCCTCAACCTGACCCCCGGTGAGCAGCGGCTCCCGGGAGTAGCGGTCGGATCGGGTCCCCGGCTTCACGGCCCGAGGGGATCCGGATCGCTCTTCCTTTCGGAACCGGTAGTTCCCACCCCGTTCGAAGGAGTTGGGCTACGTGAGCAGAACCACCCAGTCGGTGGATGGAAACCGCATCCGTCACGACTTCTCGAAGCTGGGGACCGTCATGGAGATCCCGAATCTCCTGGCGGTACAGCTCGACTCGTTTCGAGACTTCCTCCAGCTCGACGTGAAGCCGGAGAGACGCGACAAAAAGGGCCTGCAGGCCGTCTTTCAGGACATCTTCCCGATCTCGGACGCGCGTGGCAATTTCTCTCTCGAGTTCGTCTCCTACAAGATCGGGAACCCGAAGTACAAGACCGAGGAGTGTCAGGAACGGGACCTGACGTACGCCGTGCCCCTGAAGGCCACGCTTCGTCTCATCGTCTGGGACAACACGGGCGACGAAAAGAAGATGAAGAACGTGATCGAGCAGGAGGTCTATCTCGGCGAGCTCCCGTTCATCACCGAGGGCGGCACGTTCATCATCAACGGGGCCGAGCGGGTGATCGTGAGCCAGCTCCACCGATCTCCGGGCGTCTTCTTCGATGAGGAGATCCATCCGAACGGGAAGCGGCTCTTTTCCGCGCGCATCATTCCCTACCGGGGATCGTGGGTCGAGTTCAGTCTCGACATCAACGACATCATGTACGTGCACATCGACCGGCGTCGGAAGATCCCGGTCACGATCCTTCTTCGTGCCCTCGGCTACGTGAGCGATGCGGAGATCCTGAAGCTCTTCTACGAGGCCGATCCCCGTCGGCTCACGAAGGCCGCTTCCGCTCGGGACGACGAGTTGGTCGGCATGATCCTGGCCGAGGACATCGTCCACCCGGAAACCGGCGAGGTCATCGGTGAGGCGAACTCCGATTTCAACTCGGACATGCTCACCGAAGCCCGGGAGGCCGGAATCCGGGAGGTCGTGTTCCTGCGCAAGCCGAAGGGCGTGCAGGACACCGATATCATCATCAAGACGCTCCGCAAGGACCGGGCGAAGAGCCAGGAAGAGGCTCTCGCGAAGATCTACAACCTCCTGCGTCCCGGCGACCCGCCCAGCGCGGAAACGACGAAGGGACTGCTCGACAAACTGTTCTTCACCGCCAGGCGGTACGACCTGGCCGGGGTGGGAAGGTACAAGCTGAACCAACGCCTCGATCTCGACGTGGCGATCGACACGGTGACGCTGACGCACGAGGACTTCCTGGCGATCATCCGCTACCTCGTCGACCTGCGTTCCGGCCGGGGCTACACGGACGACATTGACCATCTCGGCAACCGCCGCATCCGCTCGGTGGGCGAGCTGCTCGCCAACCAGTTCTCGGTCGGCCTGTCCCGGATGGCGCGGATCATCCGGGAGCGGATGAGCCTGCAGGACGCGGATCAGATCACTCCCTACGATTTGATCAACGCGAGGACCATCAGCGCGGTGATCAAGACGTTTTTCGGATCGAGCCAGCTCTCGCAGTTCATGGACCAGACGAATCCGCTGGCGGAGCTGACGCACAAGCGGCGTCTCTCGGCCCTCGGGCCGGGCGGCCTCACGCGCGAGCGGGCCGGATTCGAGGTGCGGGACGTTCACTACACTCATTACGGCCGGATCTGTCCGATCGAGACTCCGGAAGGTCCGAACATCGGGCTGATCTCGAGCCTCGCCACGTACGCCCGGGTCAACGAGTACGGCTTCCTGGAGACGCCCTACCGCAACGTGAAGAACGGGAAGGTCAGCGAGGAGATCACGTATCTGGCTGCGGACGCGGAAGACCGCAGCATCATGGCCCAGGCCAACGAGGAGCTCGACCGGAGCGATCGAATCGCCAACGAGCGCGTGGTCGGGCGGCAGCGAGGTGACTTCCCCATCGTGGACCCGTCCCGGATCGAGTACATGGACGTGTCGCCGAAGCAGCTCGTCTCCGCGGCGGCGGCGCTCATTCCCTTCCTCGAGCACGACGACGCGAACCGGGCCCTGATGGGCTCGAACATGCAGCGTCAGAGCGTTCCCCTGCTCCGGACCGAGTCGCCCCTCGTGGGAACGGGCCTGGAGGAGAAGGTCGCCCGGGACTCGGGGACCGTCGTGGTCGCCAAGCGGGGGGGCATCGTGGATTCCGTGTCCGCGAACGCGATCTACGTGAAGCACTTCGGACGGAAGATCGAGGAGGAGGACTTCACCGGATTCGGCGGACTGGATCTCTACCGGCTCACGAAGTTTCGTCGGTCGAACCAGGACACCTGCATCAATCAGCGTCCGCTCGTGTTCCCGGGGCAGCGGGTGAAGAGGGAGGAGATCATCGCCGACGGGCCCGCCACCGATCACGGCGAGCTGGCCCTCGGAGTGAACACCCTGGTCGCCTTCATGCCCTGGGAAGGCTACAACTTCGAGGACGCGATCCTGATCTCGGAGCGGCTGATCCGCGACGACCGGTTTACGTCGATCCACATCGAGGAGCTGGAGATCCAGGTTCGCGACACGAAGCGGGGACCCGAGGAGATCACCAAGGAGATCCCGAACGTCGGCGAGGACGCGCTCCACGATCTCGACGAGGACGGGGTCATTCGTATCGGCGCTCGGGTCCGGGCCGGCGACATCCTCGTCGGGAAGGTCACCCCGAAGGGCGAGACCGAGCTCTCTCCGGAAGAGCGGCTGCTGCGGGCGATCTTCGGCGAGAAGGCCGGCGACGTGCGTGACGCCTCTCTGAAGGCCCCTCCGGGCATGGACGGGGTCGTGATCGACGTGAAGATCTTCTCCCGGCGCGAGCGGGATGAGCGCGGTAAGAAGGAGGAGAAGCGCAAGGTCGATCGCATCAAGCGAGAGGAGCGCAAGCACGTGCGCTCGGTCGAGGAGCTGCGGAACGAGCGGATCGTGACGGCGCTCCAGGATCTGACCACGCGGCGGGTCGACGATCCGATCACGGGGACGAACATCTTCCGGGCGGGCCGGAAGATCACCGAGAAGCTCTTCGAAGACGTCGACATGGACTCCATCCCGTGGACGGAGGGGATCACGGGCGACGACGAGGCGAACGCACGGGTTCTCCGGATTCACGAGGCGGCGCGCCGGGTCATCGAGGACATGCGGGCGCAGTCGGAGAAGGAGATCGAGCGCCTCACCCGGGGCGACGAGCTGCCTCCCGGAGTCGTCAAGCTGGTCAAGGTCTACATCGCCCGCAAGAGGAAGCTCTCGGTCGGAGACAAAATGGCCGGGCGCCACGGGAACAAGGGCGTGGTGGCCCGCATCGTGGCCGAGGAGGACATGCCCTACCTGCCCGACGGCACCCCCGTCGAGATCCTGCTGAACCCGCTGGGCGTTCCGTCCCGCATGAACCTCGGTCAGATTCTCGAGACCCATCTGGGATGGGCGGCGCACCGGCTGGATCGTGCGATGGCGACGCCGGTCTTCGACGGTGCGTCCATCGAAGAGATCAAGGGACTTCTGGCGGAGGCCGGTCTGCCGGAGTCGGGCAAGTCGACGCTGTACGACGGCCGTACCGGAGAGCCGTTCGACCACGAGGTAACGGTGGGATTCATCTACATGCTCAAGCTCTCCCACCTGGTGGATGACAAGATCCATGCCCGGTCGATCGGCCCGTACTCTCTCGTGACCCAGCAGCCGCTGGGCGGAAAGGCCCAGTTCGGCGGCCAACGGTTCGGGGAGATGGAGGTCTGGGCGCTCGAGGCGTACGGCGCCGCCCATACGCTCCAGGAGCTTCTCACCGTGAAGTCGGATGACGTCGCGGGTCGATCCCGCGTCTACGAAGCGATCGTCAAGGGGGACAACCCGCCCAAGCCGGGGATCCCCGAGTCCTTCAACGTACTGGTCAAGGAGCTTCAAGCCCTCGCGCTCGACGTCCAGCTCGAGGAAAACGAGTAGGACCGGACGTACGACGAGAATCGTCCCCGATTGGGCCGCTCCGGTCCGTACGGGGCCAGGCAGTAAAGTCCGATCCCCTGCCCTCAAGGAGGGACCGAGTGTTCGGATTCGCGGAACCGCGGGAAAAGAAGCAGATCAGTTACAACGCCATGCGTATCCAGCTGGCTTCGCCCGAGACCATCCGCTCGATGTCGCACGGCGAAGTGACGAAGCCCGAGACCATCAACTACCGGACTTTCAAGCCGGAAAAGGACGGTCTCTTCTGCGAGAAGATCTTCGGGCCGGTCAAGGACTGGGAGTGCAATTGCGGTAAGTACAAGAGAATCCGCTACCGGGGCGTGATCTGCGATCGCTGCGGCGTCGAGGTGACCCAGGCCAAGGTCCGCCGCGAGCGGATGGGCCACATCGAGCTCGCCGTGCCCGTCTCCCATATCTGGTACTTCAAGGGGGTGCCGAGCCGGATCGGCTACATACTCGACATGTCCGTCCGTGATCTCGAGCGCATCCTCTACTACGAATCCTACGTGGTGATCGATCCGGGGGACACCCCTCTCAAGGAGAAGCAGCTCATCACCGAGGACGAGTTCCTCGAGCTCCAGGAGGAGTACGGCGACGCGTTCGTGGCCGAGATGGGGGCCGGAGCCGTGAAGAGGCTGCTGGGCTCGATCGACGTCGAGGAGCTGTCGGCCGAGCTTCGCGCCCATGCGAAGGTCGAGACCTCGGTGCAGCGGAAGAAGGAGATCCTCAAGCGCCTGAAAGTGGTCGAGGCGTTCCGGCACTCCCGGAACCGGCCGGAGTGGATGATCCTCGAGGTCATTCCCGTGCTGCCTCCGGATTTGAGACCGCTGGTGCCGCTCGAGGGGGGGCGCTTCGCCACGTCCGACCTGAACGACCTCTACCGTCGGGTGATCAACCGGACCAACCGCCTCAAGAAGCTCATGGACATCAAGGCGCCGGAAGTCATCCTGCGGAACGAGAAGCGGATGCTCCAGGAGGCCGTCGACGCCCTGTTCGATAACGGTCGCCGCTCGCGGGCCGTACGCGGTCCGGGCAACCGGCCGCTGAAGTCGCTCTCCGACATGCTCAAGGGAAAGCAGGGACGATTCCGCCAGAATCTCCTCGGGAAGCGGGTGGACTACTCCGGCCGATCCGTGATCGTGGTCGGCCCCGATCTGAAGGTCCACCAGTGCGGATTGCCCAAGTCGATGGCCCTCGAGCTCTTCAAACCCTTCATCATCAAACGTCTCGAGGACAAGGGGTACGTCCAGACGGTGAAGAGCGCCAAGAAGCTCGTGGAGAGGGAGAAGCCCGAAGTCTGGGACATCCTCGAAGAGATCATCCAGGATCATCCCGTGCTCTTGAACCGCGCGCCGACGCTCCACCGGCTCGGCATCCAGGCGTTTCAGCCGGTTCTGGTGGAAGGCAAGGCGATCCGGCTGCACCCTTTGGTCTGCACCGCCTTCAACGCGGACTTCGACGGAGACCAGATGGCGGTCCACCTGCCGCTCTCCTTCGAGGCCCAGCTCGAGGCGCGCGTGCTCATGCTCGCGTCGAGCAACATCCTCTCGACCGCGAACGGCCGCCCGATCATGTCCCCCTCTCAGGACATGGTGCTCGGCTGCTACTACCTCACCATGGGGTTGCACCCCCGGGACGAGCGGGAGCACCCCAAGGCGTTCCGGGACCAGGACGAGGTCCTGCTCGCCATGAGCGAGAACGCCGTGCGTCTCCACGAGAAGATCCTCGTACGGATCGACGGTGAGATCGTCGAGACGACTCCGGGCCGGATCATCTTCAACGAGATCATGCCGGAGGGGATCCCCTTCGTGAACGCGGCGATGGACCGGAAGCACCTGGAGGCCCTCGTCCACGACGTGTACCGACGCTGCGGCCGGCGCTGGACGGGTCTGTTCCTCGATGAGATGAAGCGGATCGGGTTTCACTACGCGACGGCGGCGGGCCTCACCGTGGGGATCGACGACGTTCGCATTCCGGGAGAGAAGAAGAAGCTGATCGAGAACACCCGCCGCGACGTCGAGAGGATCCTGAGGGACTACGCGAAGGGCACCATCACCGACTCGGAGCGCTACAACAAGATCATCGACACCTGGACGAAGACGACCACCTCCGTCTCCGAGGTGATGTTCGCCGGGATGGCCGAGGATCAGCACGGATTCAATCCGGTCTACATGATGGCGGTGTCCGGCGCCCGGGGGTCGAGGGAGCAGATCCGCCAGCTCGCGGGGATGCGCGGCCTGATGGCCAAGCCGCAGAAGAAGCTGACCGGGTCGATCGGCGAGATCATCGAGCAGCCGATCATCTCGAACTTCCGAGAGGGTCTGACCGTGCTCGAGTACTTCATCTCCACGCACGGGGCGCGCAAGGGGCTGGCCGACACCGCGCTCAAGACCGCGGACGCCGGGTACTTGACCCGACGTTTGGTCGACATCGCCCAGGACGCGATCATCACCGAACACGACTGCGGAACGATCATGGGCATCGAGACCCGCCCGCTGAAGGACGGCGAGGAGGTCATCGAGCCTATCGGAGACCGGGTCCTCGGACGCGTGCTCGCCGAGGACGTGGTCGATCCGCTCAACGACGATCTCACTTTCGAGGCCGGACAGACGTTGGGTGAGACGGAGGCGGCGGAGATCCAGCGGCTTCACGACGAGCGGGGCCTGGAGAGCGTCGTCATCCGATCGGTGCTCACGTGCGAATCCCGGCGGGGCGTCTGCGCGATGTGCTACGGCCGGAACCTCGCCACCTCGAAGAGCGTGAACGTCGGGGAGGCCGTGGGGGTCATCGCGGCGCAGTCCATCGGCGAGCCGGGGACCCAGCTCACGCTGCGGACCTTCCACATCGGCGGGACCGCGATGCGTCTGGCGGAGCAGTCCCTCGTCGAGACGAAGACGGGCGGCACGGTCCACTACGTGTCGATCCGGCTCGTGAAGGACCAGGAGGGGGGCACGGTCGCCATCGGGCACCACGGAGAGATCGAGGTGCGCGACGAACGAGACCGGGTCCGGGCCCGGTATCAGGTTCCCTACGGCTCGAAGCTCCTGATTCCGGACGGCAAGCCGGTCGAGAGCGGCATGGCGCTGTTCGAGTGGGACCCCTACGCCTCACCGATTCTCACCGACCGAAAGGGCACGGTGCAGTTCGTCGACATCGTCGACGAGGTCACGATGCGCGACGAGCTCGACGAGAAGACCGGGCTCCGGCAGCGGGTCATCATCGAGCACAAGGAGAAGTCGCTCCACCCGCACATTCACATCCTCGACCGGAGCGGTCGGGCGATGGTGAAGTACCCGATTCCGACGAGCGCCCGGATCCTGGTCAACGACGGGGATGTCATCTCGGCGGCGACCGTGCTGGCCAAGATCCCGCGGGAGATCTCGAAGACGCGCGACATCACCGGGGGCCTTCCCCGCGTCGCGGAGCTCTTCGAGGCCCGGAAGCCGAAGGACGTCGCCGTGGTCACCGAGATCGACGGATCGATCGCGTTCGGCGGCGTGTCTCGCGGGTTCCGGAAAATCCTCGTCCAGGGCGACGGGATCGAGCACGAGTACCTCGTGCCCCAGGGGAAGCACCTTCTCGTCCACGAGGGAGACCACGTGCGGGCGGGGGATCGCCTCTGCGACGGGCGCGTCAACCCGCACGACATCCTGAAGATCAAGGGGATCAACGCGGTTCAGGAGTACCTCCTGAACGAGATCCAGGAGGTCTACCGCCTCCAGGGCGTCCAGATCAACGACAAGCACATCGAGGTCATCGTCCGGCAGATGCTCCAGAAGGTGCGCATCGAGGATCCGGGAGACACGAACTTCCTCGAAGGGGACATGGTCGACAAGTCCCAGGTCCGCGACGAGAACGAGCGGGTCGAGGTCGAGGGGGGGAATCCCAGCACGTATCAGCCGCTGTTGCTCGGGATCACGAAGGCCAGCCTGTCGACGGAGAGCTTCATCTCCGCGGCGTCCTTCCAGGAGACGACCCGCGTCCTGACGGAGGCGGCCATCAACGGCAGCATGGACCTTCTCGTCGGCCTGAAGGAGAACGTGATCATGGGGAACCTGATTCCGGCGGGTACCGGGGTGGCGCGGCTGAAGAACGTATCGATTCATCCGGAAGAGGATGAAGCTGCGCCGGAGGTCGAGGCCGTCGTCGAGGTGGCGGAGGTCCCCATGGAGAAGGTGGAAACCTCGGGGTCCTGACCCGGGGGAACGAGGAAGAAAAGGGGAAGGCGGACGGGATCCCTCCCGGCTCGGGCCGGCCGGGTCGGGAGGGGTTGACTTCGGATACCGAGAAACGTAGTATTCCCCGCCTGTTTGGCCCATTCTGCCTTTCTTTCGGCCGCCATTCGGCCGATGGGTGGGCCGGGTTCCGGCGGATTTCGCCCGGTTCGGGAGGATGAATTGCCGACGATCAACCAGATGGTCCGCAAGGGCCGGCGGCCCCAGAAGGCCAAGACCTCATCGCCGGCTCTGAAGGGCAGCCCGCAGAGGCGGGGGGTGTGCACGAGGGTGTATACCACCACCCCGAAGAAGCCGAATTCGGCTCTCCGCAAGGTGGCTCGCGTACGCCTGACGAACGGGATCGAGGTGACCGCCTACGTCCCGGGGGAAGGGCACAACCTGCAGGAGCACTCGATCGTGCTGATCCGGGGCGGGCGCGTGAAGGACCTGCCCGGCGTCCGCTACCACATCATTCGGGGCGCCCTCGACTCCAGCGGGGTCGAGACGCGCCGGCAGGGTCGATCGAAGTACGGGGCCAAGCGTCCCAAGAAATAGATCGAGAACGCAGTCGATCGAGAGGAGGGTCCCGTCACCCGGGGCACGGTCCCGGCCGGTGACGGTCCGATCGTGGAAACGCCTCCCCGGCGCCGCCGGGGGGCCTCTTCCGGAGAAGTCATGCCGAGACGTCGAGAAGTACCGAAGCGAGAGGTTCTGCCGGACTCGAAGTTCGGCTCCACGATCGCCGCCAAGTTCATCAACTGCCTCATGAAGGACGGAAAGAAGAGCACGGCGGAGCGCGGTTTCTACCAGGCGATGGAGATCATCGAGGAGCGGACCGGCCAATCCGGCCTCACCGTCTTCAAGCAGGCGGTGACCAACGTGAAGCCGGTTCTCGAGGTGAAGTCCCGGCGCGTGGGCGGGGCGACCTATCAGGTCCCCGTCGAAGTCCGTCCCGAGCGACGGCAGGCGCTGGCCTTCCGGTGGATCATCGGGTTCTCCATGGCCCGGAACGAGAAGGATTTTCCCGAGAAGCTGGCGGCCGAGCTCATGGCCGCCTCCAAGAACGAGGGAGCTTCGATCCGAAAGAAGGAAGAGACGCATCGCATGGCCGATGCGAACAAGGCCTTCTCGCACTACCGCTGGTAGCTCTCCGACAGGGAGGGCCGGCCGCGTCGCGCGCCTTGCCCTCGCGGAGATCCCCGGCGGCGGAGGCCTCGGGCCGGCCGGCCGCTTCGGCCCCGGCTCCGACCGACAGAATGACGTCCGCCGGGGGTTGAGGACCTCGCAATCCCGCGAGAGACCGGTTCATTCCCCAGGTATGAGGGTCACACGTCGCCGGCCCGGTGTGCCCGAGGCCGGGGTCGCGGGCACGGCGCGCGACCGGGCGGCGGGTGAGAACAGTGAGGAAATCAGGACCGATGGCCCGCAGTCACTCTCTGACCAACCTCCGCAACATCGGCATCATGGCCCACATCGATGCCGGGAAGACGACGATCACCGAGCGGATCCTCTACTACACGGGGATGGTGCACCGCATGGGCGAGGTCCACGACGGCGGCGCCACCATGGACTGGATGGAGCAGGAGAAGGAGCGGGGCATCACCATCACGTCGGCCGCGACGAACTGTGATTGGAAGAGCCACCGGGTCAACATCATCGACACGCCCGGACACGTCGACTTCACCGTCGAGGTGGAGCGGAGCCTGCGCGTGCTCGACGGGGCGATCGCGGTATTCTGCGCCGTCGGCGGCGTCGAGCCCCAGTCGGAGACGGTCTGGCGCCAGGCCGACAAGTACGGCGTGCCGCGTATCGCGTTCGTCAACAAGATGGATCGCGTCGGCGCCAACTTCACGAAGGTCGTCCGCTCGATTCGCGAGCGGCTCGGGGCGAAGGCCATCCCGCTCCATCTGCCGATGGGGGAGGGCGAGCTGTTCAACGGGATCATCGACCTGATCCCGATGAAGTCCTACGTCTACCACGAAGAGAGCCAGGGGATGACGTTCGATGTGATGGACATCCCCGAGGATCTTATGGACCAGGCCCAGGCGGCCCGGACCGAGCTCATCGAGTCCATCGCCGACCACTGCGACGACCTCATGGAGCGGTACCTCAACGGGGAGAACATCTCCGCGCGGGAGCTGAGGGACGTCATCCGCGCCTCGACCATCGACGGGTCGATCGTCCCGGTCCTCTGCGGATCGGCCTTCAAGAACAAAGGGGTCCAGCGACTGCTCGACGCGGTCGTCGCCTTCCTGCCCTCCCCCCTGGACGTGCCTCCGGTCGAGTGCCACGAGATGGGCGCGAGGGGCGAGGGAATCGTGACCCGGCCGGCGGACGATTCGGCCCCGACCACCGCGCTCTGCTTCAAGATCATGACCGATCCCTACGTTGGAAAGCTCACCTATTTTCGGGTGTATTCAGGCGTGGTGAGGACGGGGATGCAGCTCCTCGACTCCGCCACGGGAAAGAGGGAGAGAATCGGGCGACTCCTCCTCATGCACGCCGAGAAGCGCCAGGAGGTGAAGGAGGTCCACGCGGGGGAGATCGCCGCGGCGGTCGGGCTCCGCAGGGTATCGACGGGCCACACCCTCTGCGCGCCGGAGCACCCGGTCCTCCTCGAGTCCATGGTCTTTCCCGATCCGGTGATCTCGGTCGCGATCGAGCCGAACTCCCAGGCCGACGCCGACCGGCTGGGCGTGTCCCTCACGAAGCTCGTCGAGGAGGACCCGACGTTCAAGGTCCGGGCCGACGAGGAGACCGGTCAGACGATCATCTCGGGCATGGGCGAGCTGCATCTGGAGATTCTCGTGGACCGGCTCCTCCGGGAGTTCCGGGTCGAAGCTCGGGTCGGGAGGCCGCAGGTGGCCTACCGCGAGACCCTCCGCCGCCCCGCCGAGGTGAATCGGCGCTTCGTCAAGCAGACGGGGGGGAGGGGGCAGTTCGCCCACGTCATGATCCGCGTGGAGCCCAACGACCCCGGCAAGGGCTTCGAGTTCGTCAACGAGATCAAGGGAGGGGCGATCCCCACCGAGTTCATCCCGGCTGTGGAGCGGGGGGTCGTCGACGCCATGGACAACGGGCCGCTGGCCGGGTTCCAGATCGAGGACGTCCGGGTCATCCTGCGAGACGGCTCCTTCCACGACGTCGACTCGAGCGAGATGGCCTTCCGGGCCTGCGCGGCCATGGCCTTCCGCGAAGCGGCGGCCCAAGCGGATCCCGCGATCCTGGAACCCTTTATGGATGTTGAAGTTGTGGTACCAGAGGAGTATCTCGGGGACGTCATCGGCGACCTGAACGGGCGCCGGGGCCGGATCGCCGGGACGGTCATGAGGGCGGATGCCCACGTGGTCGCCGCCACCGTGCCCCTCTCCACCATGTTCGGTTACGCCACCGCCCTGAGGTCGGCAACCCAGGGCCGGGCGATCTACTCCATGCAGTTCTCGCACTACCAGGAGGTCCCGGCGAAAATCGCCGAGGGCGTGATTGCGAAGGTGACAGGGGAGGCGAGGGTCGCGTAAGATGGCCTCCCTTTTGCGGCCGGTCGGCAGAAGTGCCTGGCCGGTTCCAACTCCCGGTCGCGCCGGCAGGCGCGATCAACGTCGTTCCGTGAGATCGCGGTGCGGGTGACCACCGTGATCGAGGAAAGGTAACGGGAAATGGCGAAGCAGAAGTTCGAGCGAACGAAGCCACACGTGAACGTGGGGACGATCGGTCACGTAGATCACGGGAAGACGACGCTGACGGCGGCGATCACGCTGATATTGTCGAAG
>JALGZR010000088.1 GCA_025774805.1 bacterium | reverse complement strand
GAGTCCTCGTCGGCTTTGAGGAAGGCGTAGGTCAGCAGCTTCTCGTAGAGACGGCTCATCTCCTCGGACTTCCGGTGGAAGTGGAGGAGGTTTTCTCCCGATTCGCCCAGCTTGCCGCCGAGCTTCTCCCGCAGCGCTTCGGCTTCGGCGACGAGGGCCTCCGCCTTCTTGAACTCGGCCTCCCAGGCTTCGTCACTCTCGTAGAGGCCGGAGAGATCCCACTTGTACTCGTCCTCGATCTCCGAGCGATCCCGGGCGGCCATCTGGGCCGGGAGGAGGGAGGGAAGGAGCAGCACGCAAAGCGAGATTCCGACGCATCGGACGATCTTGTTCATGTCGCAGACTCCGCGAGCAGGGGGACGCGCGGGAAGGGGCTTCCCGCTGGAAAGAATCGGGGACTCCACCAAGGCACTGCCCAATATAGGCGGATTCGAACGGAGGTCCACAAGATGAGGGGCGGAGCGGCCGACCCCGGGGACGGGCGAACGCTCCGGCCGGCCGATCCCCCCGCTCGGCCCGGCGCGGCGCCGCCCGAGGGGGCCGGAGACGGGCGCCCGTAGCCATTTCCGTATCAGGAGGTTAGCTTGCAGATCTCACCCTCTCCGCTGCGGCAGCGGCTCGCGACGAGCCTGGGGCGAAATGCCGGCCAGGAGACCGTCCCGGCCCTCGGCCCTTCGAGCCGCGGGGCCGGGATCGGCTTTGTCCGGGAAAATCCGGGAGGATTCGGCTAACCTCATCGCCTTCCCGGAGAACGGAGGGACCACGATATGGCGGAGCTCGCGCGGATCACCCTGAGCGACATCAGTCTCGTCGGCTACCACGGCTATCACGAGGCGGAGAAGGAGCTGGGTCAGCGCTTCGAAGTCGACCTCGAGCTGACGGTCGACATCACGAAGGCGGGACGATCGGATCGACTCGCCGACGCGGTGAACTACGAGAAGGTTTACAAGCTCGTGGACAAGGTCGTTCGGGAGGATCGCTTCTCGCTGCTGGAGGCGCTCGCGACCGACATCGCGACGTCCGTGCTCGAGTCCTTCGAGGTGAGGGGGGTCATCGTTCGGATCCGAAAGCCCAACGTCCCCCACTGCCCGAATCTTGGTCACGTGGAGATGGAGGTGAGCCGGGGCAGGGTCGACGCGTGATTCCGGTCGCCGTCGGGTTCGGGGGAAACCTCGGGCAGGTCGACCAAGCGTTCGCCCGGGCCCTGGACGCGCTCCGGGGGACCCCCGGTCTGCGCGTGCGCGCCGTCTCGGGACTCTACCGGTCGGCTCCCTGGGGCCGCGCCGATCAGCCCGACTTTCTCAACGGGGTCGTTCGGCTCGCCGTCCGGGTGGATCCGGAAGGGCTCCTCGCCCGCCTCCGCGCGCTCGAAGCGGACGCGGGGAGAATCCGTCGCCACGGGTGGGGCCCGCGGACGCTCGATCTGGATCTCCTCTATTACGGGAACGTGGTGAGTCGCGAGGCGGGGCTCGTGATCCCCCATCCCCTCCTTCCGGAGAGGACCTTCGTCCTGCGACCGCTCGCGGAGATCGACCCCGCCTGGCGCCATCCCCTCAGGGGAGAGACGGCGGCCGAGATGCTCGAGGCGCTCGAGGCGTCGGGACACGCCACGCCCTGCGAGCCGATACCCGGCCTCCGGATCGGGGATCGATCCGGCGCGCTGGAGACGATGCCGTGACCGGGGGCGCTCCGGCGGGCTCCGATCCGCCTCACTCCGGCGGAGGAGGCCGGGGACGGTACATCGCGATAGACGGCGTGATCGGGGTGGGGAAGACGACGCTCGGGCGCCGGCTCGCCAAGTCGCTCGACGCGTCGCTGGTGCTCGAGGTCGTCGAGGAGAACCCCTTTCTCGCCCGCTTCTACGACGACCCGGAGGCCTTCGCGTTCCAGACGCAGATCTTCTTTCTCCTCTCGCGCTACCGGCAGCAGCTCGAGCTCTCGCAGCGAGACCTCTTCACGGAAAACGTGGTCAGTGACTACCTCTTCGCGAAAGACCAGATCTTCGCGACGATCAATCTGGGCGAGGACGAGCTGACTCTCTACCGAACGATCCTCCCCCTCCTGGAGGCGCGCCTCACCCGCCCCGACCTCGTCGTCTACCTTCAGGCCACGACCGGCGTGCTCCTCGAGAGGATCCAGCGGCGGGGACGTCCCTTCGAGCGCGAGATCTCCCGCGAGTACCTGGAGACCCTCGGCGAGGCCTACAACCACTTCTTCTTTCACTACGAAGAGACTCCGCTTCTGATCGTGAACACGAACGAGATGGACCTGGTGCGCAACGACGGAGATTACGAGCGCATGCTGGAGATGATCCGGGAGCACACCTCGGGCACCCGTTACGTGGGGGTGAAGTGAGGCGCCCGGCTCGACTGGCGTCTACCCTTCGAGTACACTTCCTTCGGACCTCCGGACGGATCCCGAGGAAATCGGGAGAGCCTCCGGGGCAACAGCGAGGAACCGGGAATGAACCCCTCGAACGTGACCGTGAAGACCCTTCTCGCCATGAAGCGGCGGGGAGAGAAGATCACCATGGTCACCGCCTACGACTACCACTCCGCGCGGATCTGTGACGCCGGCGGAGCGGATGTGATCCTGATCGGCGATTCGCTCGGAATGGTGATCCAGGGTCACGAGAACACCTTGCCCGTCACCGTGGACGACATCGTCTACCACACCCGTATCGTCCGCCGAGCCGACCCCCGCGCCCTCGTCGTCGCGGACATGCCGTTCCTCTCCTTCCAGGTCACGACCTCGGAAGCGGTCGCGAACGCGGGGCGGATCATCAAGGAGGGGCGGGCGCAAGCCGTGAAGATCGAGGGGGGCCGGGAATTCCTGAACACCGTGGCGGCGCTCACGGATGCGTCCATTCCGGTCATGGGCCATCTCGGCCTCACCCCCCAATCGGTTCACCTCTTCGGGGGATTCCGGGTCCAGGGTCGCGACCAGGACGCCCGGCGCCGGATCCTGGAGGACGCCGGACATCTCGAGCGGGCCGGGTGCTTCGCCCTCGTGCTCGAGGGCATGCCCTTCGACCTCGCGACCGAGGTCACCGAGTCCCTCCGAATCCCGACCATCGGGATTGGGGCGGGGCCCGGCTGCGACGGCCAGGTGCTCGTGTTCCACGATCTCCTGGGAATCGAGAACCAGCTCGTTCCGAAGTTCGTCAAGCAGTACGCGCGGCTGAACGATGTCATGATCGACGCCGTCCGTGCCTTCCGGCAGGACGTCCGCGATGGCGTCTTCCCCGACCTCGATCACAGCTACGGCGCCGAAAGTGACCGGAGGACTCACCGTGCGGGAAGCGACGAGGGTTGAGGAGGTCCGCTCGGCGGTCGAGACGTCACGGTCCGAGGGAAAGACGGTCGGCTTCGTCCCCACGATGGGATTCCTCCACGAGGGGCATCTCTCCCTGATCCGCATCGCGCGGGAGCGGGGAGACTTCGTCGTGATCTCGATCTTCGTGAACCCCGTGCAGTTCGGACCGAACGAGGACTACGAGTCCTATCCCCGCGATCTCGACCGGGATCGCGAGCTCGCGGCATCGGTCGGCACCGATCTCCTCTTTCGCCCCGACATCGAGGAGCTCTACCCCGAGGGGTTCTGCACCGAGGTGCGAGTGCGCGGGATCTCGGAGCCCCTCTGCGGCGCGAGACGACCGGGTCACTTCGACGGCGTGGCTCTCGTGGTCACGAAGCTCCTGGAGATCGTCCGCCCCGACTTCTCGGTGTTCGGGCAAAAGGACGCGCAGCAGGCGATCCTGATCCGGCGGCTCGTTCGAGACCTCCACCTGCCGGGGAAGATCGTGGTGGGTCCCATCGTCCGGGAGGACGACGGGCTGGCCATGAGCTCGCGGAACCGTTATCTCTCCCCGGAGGATCGGGGTGCCGCCGTCGCTCTGTCGCGCGGGCTCTTCCTCGCCGAGCGCGCCCACTCCGAGGGAGAGCGCTCGAGCGACGCCCTCACCGGGATCGTCCGGCGAGAGATCGAGGGACAGCCCCGGCTTCGTCTCGAGTACATCGAGATCCGCGATCCGGAGACGTTGGAGCCCTGGCCGCGAGGCGAGGGGCCGGCCCTGCTCGCGGGAGCGATCCACGTGGGCTCCGCCCGTCTCATCGACAACGTGATCCTCGGGGATTTCGACGGGGTGGCGCCGGCCGTCGCCTCGACCTCCCTCCGGAACCCGACCCGGAAGGA
Organism: bacterium; assembly: GCA_025774805.1. GTDB lineage: Bacteria > ARS69 > ARS69 > ARS69 > ARS69 > JALGZR01. The sequence continues at coordinate 19,710 of JALGZR010000088.1, read as the reverse complement.
GGGCACATGAAGCAGCCCGCGGGCATGGCGATCATCCTCGCCGCCGGGGAGGGAAAGCGGATGAGGTCGGACCGACCCAAGGTTCTCCACGAGGCCGCGGGTGAGCCGCTTCTCGCCTACGTCGGACGGGCCGCCCGCCAGTCGGGCGCGGACCGCATCGTGACGGTGATCGGTCGCGGAGCCGATCGGATCCGGGAGAGGTTCGCGGACGAGGCGTGGGACTTCGTCGTGCAGGAGGAGCGCCGGGGCACGGCCGACGCGGTGCGGAGCGCGGCTCACCTCCTGCGGGACTTCGACGGAGAGGTCGTCATTCTCGCCGGGGACACGCCGCTTCTCAGAGGAGAGACACTCACGGAGCTGCGCCGGACCCACCGGGAGAGGGGGGCCTCGGTGACGGTCCTGACCGCGCGTCTCGAGGATCCGACGGGCTACGGACGCATTCTCCGCGACGGCGAGGGCGAGTTCGTCGGGATCGTCGAGCACAAGGACGCCACCGAGGAGCAGCGGGCCATCGACGAGGTGAACTCGAGCGTGTACTGCTTCGACGCCCCCGATCTGCTCGCCGTCCTCGACCGCATCACGAACGACAACGCCCAGGGAGAGTACTACCTGACCGACGCCGTACGGCTCCTCAAGGACGGCGGGAAGCGTGTCGTGGCGATTCGGGCCGCGAGCCCGCACGAGATCCTCGGGGTGAACGATCGCGAGCAGCTTCGAGAGGTCGAGCGGATACTGGCCGGAGAGCCCTCCGGGGACGACGGGGGCCATTCATGAGCGATCAGGGCATGAGCGAGCGGGACCCGGCCGGGCCGGACGACGGGACCCTGCTCCAGCGTCTCTGGGCCACCTGGCGCATGAAGTACATCACCGGCCTCGCCTCGGGCAAGATCCACGAGGACACCTTTCTCGATCTGCCGAACTACGAGGACGGTGTGGGCAATCTGATCGTGCATCGGGGTGAGCATTGTTACATCGTCCTCAACCTCTATCCCTATTCGAACGGGCACGCGATGGTGGTTCCATATCGAAAGGTCTCCGAGCTTCCCGAGCTGACCTCCGAGGAGATGCTGGAGATGATGCAGCTCGCCAGCACCCTCGTGCAGGCGCTCGGAAGGTGCATGAAGGCCCAGGGCTTCAACCTCGGCATGAACCTGGGGCGCGTGGCGGGAGCGGGGATCCCGAATCACCTCCACCTCCACATCGTTCCCCGCTGGCTGGGGGACACGAACTTCATGCCGGTCGTAGGTGAGACCAAGGTCCTTCCCGAGAGCCTCGAGGCCACGTTCGCGAAGGTGCGCCGGGCGATCCGGGAAGTGCTTCAGGAGTCCGCGAAGGAGCCCCCGGCATGAGGTGGAGGGCCTTTCTCGTCGGGGCGGCGGTCGTCGTGGTCGGTCTCCTCGCCCGTGGGCCGTCGCGCTTCCTGCGCGGGGTCCCCCGGCACGGGGACGGGGAGACGATTCGAGTCGAGGTGCTGAACGGTTCCGGAGTGTACAAGGCGGGGCTCGGCCTGGCGATGGAGCTGCGGCGCCAGGGGTTCGACGTCGTGACGATCGGCAACGCCGATCACTCCGGGTACGCGGAAACCCTCGTGCTGGATCGAGTCGGAATGCCCGAGCACGCCGACTCGGTGGTCCGCCGACTCGGATTCGGTCGTGCCCTCCAGCAGAGGAACGAGGAGCTGCTCGTGGACGTCACCGTGATTCTCGGCAAGGATCGGGGAGACCAATACGGAGGGAGGACGTGAGCCGGCGGCAGAAGAGCATCGGGATCCTGGTGCTCGCGCTGATCCTGGGGGCGATCATCGGAAGCGCGTTGGGAGAGGCACTGGCCCGCGTCCTTCCCTCCGGGGTCGTGAGGGACTTCCTTCTTCGTTCGGTGACCGCCTCGATCGGACCCACCACCCTCGACCTGGTCGTGTTCACGCTTACTCTGGGATTCTCGATCGACGTGAACGTGATGGCGGTGGTCGGGATCGTCCTCGCCACCTATCTCTTCCGCTGGTACTAGCCCGGACTATTCATGAAGGATCTGCTGCGATCGCGGAACCACGCCACCGGACGGGCGTCCTCGGGGTCCGTACCCTGCAACGTATCGTTGAGATACGCTTCGGGTCCAAACCCCTGCGGGGGCCCGTCCGGTGGGCGTCTCCGCAATCTCGCGACGATCTTCATGAATAGTCCGGGCTAGGAAGAAGGGGAAGGTCGTGGGAGGAATCGGCGCACCGGAGCTCCTCATCGTCTTTCTCGTCGTCCTGGTCGTCTTCGGGCCCCGGAAGATCCCCGAGGTGGCCCGGGGCGTCGGGAGAGGCCTTCGCGAGTTCCGCCGGCTCTCGGTCGAGTTCCAGCGGGAACTGAACGTCGCCGAGGCTCTCGAGGAAAAGCAGAAGCCCTCCCCGCCGCGGGGTCCGACCCCGGCCCCTCCGCCCCCGACCCCCCATTCGACGGGCCGTGACCGGCCGATCGACAGGCCGGCGGACCGGCCGACCGACGGGCCGGCGGATCGCCCGACCGACTGACCGGCCGACCGACGGGCCGATTGTCCGTTCGGCCGTCGGACCGGGCGAAGGTGTCGATCCGACGCCGGAATCGGTCAATCCTGCTCAAGAACCCGCAACACGCTGCCGATGGGCACGACAGGAGTGCGTCCCGGAGGGGGATCCATGTCGTCGCCGAGGGCTGAGACAGAGAGGATCTCGGGCCGTTTCCCGTCCGAGGAGGGGGAGGACCGATCCACCGATTCCGGAATCCTCGCCCCCGCCATGGCCACGCGTGGGATGCGCGAGTCCCTTCGAAACGGCTCGGGGGGGCGACGCGTCGTCCTCGTGGTCGAGGACTGCGCCGAGAAACGGGACCTCATCACCTGGGCCTTCGACGAGTGCCGGAACCAGGTCGACCTCCGATTCGTTTTCGACGGCGGTGAGGCACTCGAGTACCTGCTGCGCGAAGGTCGGTATCGTGATCCCGACGCATCACCTCGGCCCAGCCTCGTCCTCCTCGGTCTTCACCACCCGAAGGTCGACGGACTCGAGGTCATTCGGACGGTGCGTCGCGATCGATGGGTCCGCGCGATTCCGATCGTCGTCCTCTCCGGCGTCGACGAGGATCGGGGGGTACTCCGGGCGTACGAGGCGGGGGCGAACTCGTTCATCGAGAAGCCGAGCTCGATGGAGGGCTACCACAGCGTGATTCGCGTCCTGGAGTCCTACTGGCTGCGGCGAGTCGAGCTCCCCGACGGCCTCTGATCCGCGATTCCGAAATCCCGGGCTCGTAATCCCCGACGAGCGTCTCGGCTCCCGGCCCGCATCTCTCCCCAGGTGCGGCTTCGCCGCTGCCGCCGCTGCGCCGGGTGAGACATGTGGGCCGGACGTCCGGCTCAGGCGCCCCCGTACCGGAACAGCTCGGGGTCCGGCTCCCACACGACGCCCCGACCGGTCCGGTAGTCGAGGATCTCCGCCTCCCGAATCAGCTTCTCGGTCCACGCCGTGATCAGCGACCTTCGCTTCTGGAGGAGGAGCTGCTGTCGGATCATGTCCCTCTGCTGGGTGAATCCCTCCTCGTCGGCGGGAATTCTCTCCAGGACCTCGAGCACGTAGTAGCCGCGATCCGTTTCAAGGATGTCCGAGGTCTGCCCGGGAGACAGGAGGAAGGCCGCGGCTACGAAGGAGTTCCGGCGTCCCACCCCCGGCACGAAGGCCTCCCGGTGGAACTCCGCGGTGGTGTCCACGACTCCGCCCAGCGACTCGGCGATCCCCGCCAGGTCGCTCGAGGCGCTCACCGCCGCCTCGATCCGCTCGCGGGCCCTCTCGCGGCGCCTCTCCTCTCCCACGATCGCCTCGATCCGATCGCGGACCTCCTCGAACGGGATCGGTCCGGGCGGGATCCGTTCCTCGAGACGGAACGCGTAGACGCCTTCGTCGTTCTCGCTCGGCTCGACCGAAACGGTGTTCCCGGCGTCTGCGAGAAGGCGAATCGTTGGGCCCCGCGCAGGAGTCCGATGCCCGGAATGATCCCGACCTTCTCGAAGGGTTCGGTCCGCTGTACCTCGAGGCCGGCGGCGGCGGCGGCGGCGGCGAAGTCGATCTCCTCCTCCAACGAGAAGAGGAAGTCGTCCATGCGGCGTTCGACCTCCCGCAACGTGGCGTTCGAGGCCTCCAGCCGAATCATCAGATGCCGGACGTGAACCCTCTCTCCTTCGTCGCCGTCTTCGCGCTCCTCCACCTTGAGTATGTGGAGACCGAACGGCGTCTGGAAGACCTCCGAGATCTCGCCGACGGGCGTCGAGAACGCGACGTCCTCGAACTCGGGGGTCATGTCCCCCCGGGCGATGAAGCCGAGGTCACCGCCGCGGGCGGCCGAGGGGTCGTCGGACCAGGCCGAGGCGGTATTCGCGAAGTCGGCCCCCTCGAGGATCTGGGCCCGTATGTCCTCGAGATCGGCCCGCGCGTCCGCGGTGTCCTCGGCCGTGGGGGTCTTGGGGATGCGCACGTACTCGAGAATCGCCTGCTCGCCCGCCAGGAAATCGTCGGGGTGGTCGTTGTAGTACGCGAGAAGCTCGTCCTCGGTCACCTCTCCCTCCTCGAGCTCGATCTCGGTCGGCGACGCGCGGACGTACCGCACCTTGACCATCTCGTTGAGCGCCTGGAAGCGCTCCCGCACCTCGGCATTCGTGACGCGGGCGTTCAGCCCCACGTAGTTCTGGAGCTTGTCCCGGGGCATGGTCGCCCGGAGGTAGTTCTCCACGGGAATCCAGTTGAAGGCCGGATTGGCCAGCGCCTGGGAGTAGCGCACGGGGTCGAACTGACCCGCCGAGTCGGCGAAGTCCGGAAGGGACCGAATGATCTCGGGGGGATTCCGGCGAAGGACCTCCATGATCTCCGCGTCGGTGACGACGATGCCGTACTTCTGGATCTCGGCCTGAAGCAGACTCTCCCGGATCAGGGAAATCCACGTCTCTTCCTCGATCGTGTCGAAGTCGGCGTACTCGGGGGAGCGTCCGGTGCGGGCCTCGAACTCGGCGATCACCTCTTGTCGGGTGCGGCGATAGTCCTCGTAGGGGATCTCCCGGCCGTTGACCTCTCCGATCACTCCGGCGTCCCCGCGAGAGCCGCTCTGCCCCTTCTGCATTCCCCAGTCGAAGAAGATGAAACCGACGAACGCGATCAGCGCGATGAAGAGGACCACCTTGGTCTTCTCCCGCATGGCGCTCATGACCATGGGTCGTTTCCTCCGCGCCGCCCCGGGAGCGCTCCCGGTGACGCGCGAGCCTGGGTGCGAGCTCCGTCACGAGCCTCGACGAAAACCGCGAGATCCTATCACGCGCCGGCGCGGGGCGGCAAGAACGCGTGCGCACCACGGCCCGACGGGGGCCGGCTTGACACCCCCTGGGGCGGGTGCTAGCGTCGCCGCTCCATGAGACCGCGCGTGCCCCTCGGATGCCTCCGTTCCCGTCCGCACGCGGGCCGTCCGAGCGCCCTCCTTGCGTGCGCGATTTCGACCCTTCGCCTCCTCACCTGGCTTCCGGCGATCTCGCTCGCCGTCGATCCCGTCGCCGCCCTGGATCCCGGCCCCGCGCCGGTCTGGAGCGACCTCGGCTGGCCGACGGACGCCGGCCGCTGCGTCACCTCCTCCTATTGTGAGTTCCGTCCCGGACATTTCCACTCCGGAATCGACATCTCCACGGGAGGCAAGGTCGGCTTCCGCTGTCTCGCCGCGGACGACGGTGAGATCGAGCGCGCCCGCGTCTCGTGCGGTGGATACGGACGAGCGCTCTATCTGCGGACGACCGATGGCCGCGTCGTCGTCTACGCGCATCTGTCCCGTTTCGCCGGCGCGCTCGCCGACACCGTGCCGGATCTTCAGATGGCCGCCGGCAGCGCGTACTTCGACCGCGAGTTCCCCCCCGGGACGTTTCCCGTCCGACGGGGGGAGGTGATCGCCTACACCGGCCAGTCGGGAGTGGGCGTGCCGCACCTTCACGTGGAGATCCGCGACCCCGATCAGAACCCCCTCGATCCTCTCGTCTCGGGGCTCACCGTGCCCGACACGCGCCCACCGTTCGTGACCCGGGTGTCCCTCACCCCTCTGACCCCGCTCTCCTCGGTGGACGGTCGGTCGGACACGGTGATCCTGGACGTCCACCCGGCGGACGGGCCGGGCGACAGGGGCTGGATCGATCACATTCCCCGCGTGATTCCCGTGGAGGGTCAGATCGGAATCTCGCTCGAGGTGGACGAGGCCCACGACACCTGCCACCGTCGGCTCGCGCCCCATCGTCTGGAGCTGCGGGAAGGGGACGAGCTCCTGTTCGCCGTCGAGTACGGGCGTTTCGATTTCGCCCTCTCCACGCTCTCCGACTTCCAGATCGACCCCCGGTTCAGCTACGGAAAGGTCGGACACTTCCACCATCTCTGGCGGCGACCCGGCAACGACCTGCCGTTCTCTCCCGGCGCCTGGAAGACGGACGGTGTGATCCGCGCCGGTCACGTTCCCTTCGCGATGCGCGCCCCGCTCCGGGAGCCGGATCCGGAAGGGGAAGCACGGCCGGAGGCACGCATTCATACGCCCTCCCTCGAGTCGGTGCAGGAGCCGGGGGAGACGATCCGTGAGCTCACCTGCGTCGTCGTGGACGCGGCCGGCAACCGGGGCGCGGTGGCGTTGAACCTCTCGTTCGCGGCGCCCCCGTCGGTCGCGGTGCTCTCGGTGGAGCGATCGCGCGCCGTGGCGGCGGCCCTCGACTCGGTGACCGCCGATCTCGAGGGGACCTGGGTCGACACGCTGCTCGTCGACGGAGGGCTTCGGGAGCCGGGGCGTCCCGTTCACCGCGTCGATCTCGACCTCTCCTTCGACGGGGGAGCGACGTGGCAGACCGCTCCCCCGGCGATTCCCCACCCCGACCTCTCGTTTCACGCCCGCATCCCGGTACCCCGGTCGGTTCCGGGGGAGGGAGGCCGATCGGTCGTGGTCCGGGCCCAGCCGGTGGACGCCCTCGGCGCGAGAGGTATCGCCGTCAGCATGGCTCCTTACGGAGCCCAAGCCCCCCCGACCGCACCGGCGCGGCTCGAGGTGGTCACCCTCGGGCCGTGGGCGGAGGTCCGTCTCGACGAGCACGTTCCCTTCAGCGCGGTCACCGGCGGGTGGGAGGTCCGGCGCGGGGCGGACGGGGCCCCGGAGGAGCTCTCCGCGATCCGCGTGCGCTCCTGGGGACGGGGGATCCGAATCGTGACGGTCTCGGGACCCTCCCCCGATCTCGAGCGGCACTGGTCGGGCACCGGCCCGGAGTGGCGGGGCTACGATCCGTGGGGACGCCCCGTCCCGCTCCACTTCAGGCTGCCGCCCCGCCTCACGCCGGAGAGCGGGGGGCGGGTCGGGGATCCGAACGGTCTCGCGGAGTTCCGACTCCCTCCTGGAACCCTTCGGGAGCCGGCGCTGCCGCGCGTGCGGGAGGAACCTCCTTCGCTCCCCGCGGGCGAGCTCCGTCCCCTGGGCCCCCTCTACGCGTTGGAGACCGGGCACGTTCCGCTCGCGGGCGACTACGAGCTCGTTCTCCGGCCCTCGGACGACGCGGTCGCGGGCGCGGCGCCCGGCGCGGTCACCCCCGATTCCGGCGGCGTCGGCATCTTCGTGCAGACGGATGATCGTTTCCGGTACATTGGCGGAGAAGCCGCGCCCGACGGCGCGGGATGGGTCGCGACCGCGCGAACTCCTCTGCCCGTCGGGCTCTTCGAGGACCGGGTCCCCCCGACCCTCGGTGAGCCCCGCCTGGAGGAGTGGCACGGACGCCCCCGCCTCGTCTTCCACGCGGAGGATTCCGGGGCGGGCATCGACTGCGACGCGGTCGAGGTGCGGGCCGACGGGGTCCCCGTCCCTCACGAGCTGGACGACGAAACGGGTGACGTCGTCGCCTATCCTCCCGTCCGCGCGGTCTCCGGCGAGGGCGGCCTCTTCGAGATCCGGGTCGTCGATCGCTGCGGCAACTCTTCGCACCGTCGGGACGAGGTGAGGTTTCCCTGATGATGACCCACGCCGACTTCGTCCACCTCCACAACCACTCCGAGTACAGCCTTCTGGACGGGGCGAATCGCATTCCCGACATGGTCCGGGCCGCCCGCGAGATGAGAATGCCGGCGCTCGCGATCACGGACCACGGAGCGATGCACGGGGCGATCGAGTTCTACAAAGAGTGCCACCACCAGGGAGTGAAGCCGATCCTGGGGTGCGAGGTCTACGTCACCACCGGAAGCCGGCACGATCGATCCGCGGGACGTGCGGGCGGTCCGGCGACGCACCATCTCGTCCTGCTCGCGCGCAATCAAGTCGGCTACCGCAACCTCATGAAGCTGACCTCGAAGGCGTTTCTGGAGGGGTTCTACTACCGCCCGAGAGTCGATCGCGAGCTACTCGAGGCGCACTCCGACGGGTTGATCGCGCTCACCGCCTGTCTCAAGGGGGAAGTGCCCTCCTTCCTGCTCGAGGAGAAGACGGAGAGGGCGCTGGCGACGCTCGGCTTCTACCGGGAGATCCTCGGCGCGGAAAACGTCTATATCGAGATCCAGGACCACGGGATCGACGAGGAGCGGCGCGTCATTCCTCTGCTGCGCGACCTCGCGCGGAGGACGGGCGCGAAAGTCGTCGCCACGAACGACTGCCACTACATGGATGAGGTCCACGCCGAGACGCAGGACCTGCTCATCTGCATCGGAACCGGAAAGGAAGTCGACGATCCGAAGCGCCTGAGGATGTCCACCAGCCAGCTCTACTTCAAGTCGCCGGAGGAGATGAAGGAGCTCTTCCGGGACCTTCCGGAGTCGATCACGAACACGCGGGAGGTCGCGGAGCGCTGCAACGTCGAGCTGACGCTCGGGGTCTCGAGGGTTCCGGTCTTTCCCCTTCCCGAGGGCTTCACCTCGGAGGAGGAGTACCTGCGGCGCCTGGCCCGGGAGGGGCTTCGCGATCGATTCGACTCCGTCACCCCCGAGCTCGAGCAGCGTCTCGAGCACGAGCTCGGGATCATCTCCCAGATGGGATACTCCGGTTACTTCCTGATCGTCCGCGACTTCATTCAGGCGGCCAAGGACCGGGGGATTCCGGTGGGTCCCGGCCGCGGCTCGGCGGCGGGCTCTCTCGTGTCCTACTGCCTGGGGATCACGAGCATCGATCCGATCCGGTACAAGCTCCTCTTCGAGCGCTTCCTCAATCCGGAACGGGTGTCGATGCCCGACGTCGACATCGACTTCTGCTTCGAGCGGCGGCCGGAGATCATCGACTACGTCGTCCAGAAGTACGGCAAGGAGTCGGTCACCCAGATCATCACGTTCGGCCGCATGGCGTCCCGGGCCGCGCTCCGGGACGTCGGACGCGTGTTGAGGATCCCGTTCGGGGAGATGGACCGCATCGCGAAGATGGTCCCCCACAACGTGGGCATGACCCTGAAGAAGGCGTTCGAGCAGAATCCGGATCTGGTTCGTCTCGAAGAGAGCGATCCCTCGTTCGGTCGGGTCATGCGGCACGCCCGGGTGCTCGAGGGGCTCGCCCGCCACGCCTCCACCCACGCGGCGGGAGTCGTCGTCGCGCCCGGCGATCTCACCGATCACGTCCCGCTCTTCCTCACGAACAAGAAGGAAGTCACGACCCAGTACGACATGAAGTCCGTCGAGGAGGTGGGGCTGCTCAAGATGGACTTCCTGGGACTGAGGACCCTGACCGTCGTGCACCGGGCGCTGGAAATGGTCGGCGCGAAGCGGAGAGAGCCGATGTCGCCGGAGGACATCCCGGACGACGACCCCAAGACCTATCGCCTTCTGTCCGGGGGCGAGACGATCGGCGTCTTCCAGTTCGAGAGCTCGGGCATGCGGGAGCTCCTCAAGGCGATGAAGCCGAGCTGCTTCGAGGACGTCGTCGCGGCGACCGCGCTCTACCGGCCGGGGCCGCTCGGCGCCGGCATGGCTCGGGAGTTCACCGACCGCAAGCACGGTGAGAAGTCGATCGAGGTCCTGCACCCGCTCATGGAGCCCATCCTCGCGGAGACCTACGGAGTCATTCTCTACCAGGAACAGGTCATGGCGATCGCGGCGGAGATGGCGGGCTTCACGCTCGGTGAGGCGGACATCCTCCGGCGCGCGATGGGCAAGAAGCAACCGGAGGAGATGGACCGCCAGCGGGCCAAGTTCCTCGAGGGGTGCCGGGGCAACAAGATCGACAGCGGGATCGGCGGCCAGGTCTTCGATCTCATGGCCTATTTCGCGGGGTACGGCTTCAACAAGTCGCACTCGGCGGCCTACTCCGTGCTGTCGATTCAGACGGCCTGGCTGAAGGCGAACCACCCCGCCGAGTTCCTCGCGGCGGTGCTCAGCTCGGAGATGAGCGACTCCAAGCGCGTCCCGATCCTGATCGAAGAGGCGCGTCGCATGGGGATCCGTCTCGAGCCCCCCGACATCAATCGGTCGGAGGCGCGATTCTCGGTGCGGGACGGGGCGATCGTCTTCGGGCTCGCGGCCGTGAAGAACGTCGGTCTCGGCGCGGTCGAGAGGATTCTCGCGGTGCGCGAGGAGAGAGGCGGCTTCGAGAGCCTCTACGACTTCATCACGTCCATCGACAGCCGGACGGTGAACCGTCGCACTCTCGAGAGCCTCGCGCAGGCGGGGGCCTTCGACCGGCTCGCTCGACACCGGGCGGAGGTCTTCGAGGCGATTCCCGCGCTCCTGGACGTGGGGAACCGGGTCCGTCTCGAGCGGGAGCGGGGTCAGACCTCGTTGTTCGCGGGGACGGAGGACGAGGCCGCGCTCGATCCCTTCCGGGAGGGCCTCCCCTCGACCGAGGAGTGGTCGCGAAGCCACCTCCTCCAGCTCGAGAAGGAGGCCCTGGGGTTCTATTACTCCGGGCACCCTCTGGAGAGGTGGGGATACGAGGTCCGCTCCTTCGCCACGGCCCGCGCGGCCGAGGTCTCCGAGCTCCGGGAGGGCGACGTCGTCTTCGGAGGGCTCGTCACCTCGGTTCGCGGAGCGTTCGACAAGCGTGGCAATCGAATGGCGTTCATGGAGTTCGAGGACTTCACCGGCGCTCTCGAGGCGATCGTGTTCGCCGAGCCCCTGCGCCAGTTCGGGGACTGGCTTCAACCCGACGCGATGCTTCTCCTCGGCGGAAACCTCTCCGCGCGGGGAGAGGAAACGCCGAAGTTGCTCCTCGATCGGGTCCTTCCCCTCGGAGAGGTGTCGGAGCGCGTCGCCGACCGCATCTACCTGGACGTCGTCGATTCCGACGTGGACGAGAGGTTGGTGGAACGGCTGCAAGACGTCGGCCGACGACACACCGGCCGCCTCCGTCTCATCATGCGCATCGCGCTGAACGACGGGTCCCTGGCCCGGGTCGAGGTCCCCGACATCCGGCTCCCGGGCACGCCGGAGACGCTCGCCGAGCTCGAGGGGATTGTCGGGGAGGGAGGGGTGCGGCTCGGCGGAACCTGGGCGTCCGACCGTTCGAAGAACCAGGTTCGCCGGGGGCGCCCGAGGGAGAGTGCGGCGGCCGCCGCCCCGGGATTCCCCTGACCCGCCGAATTGACAGCTCGAAAACGCCTCTGCTACCGTGCCTCCGCCCCGACACCGGTGGTTCATCGGGTCCATGGGGCGAGGGGAGGCCCATGATGAGGCGGCAGGGGATGGGATGGGGGACCGCGCGGCGAATCGCGCTCCTCGCTTTCGGGTTCATGATCGGATCGGGGTCGGTGCTCCCGCACGATGCCATCGCGCAGGCGCCGTACGCCCCGCCGCGATTCCTGGTCGACACCCCGACAGCCGGACTGGTTCCGGCCGGCGCGTTCGAGACCCGGGTGCAGGTCTTTCCCGGCGGCGGCGTCGAGGCGTGGGTCGACATCGGGATCGCGGACTGGCTCGCGCTGGGAGGCGGTTACGGCGGCCTGAAGATCATCGGGGACGGAGATCCCGACTGGTATCCGGAGCCGGGCTTCGAGCTGAAGATCCGAGTGCTCGAGGAGGGTTGGACCCTGCCCGCTCTCGCCCTGGGGATCGACACGCAGGGTGCCGGCTACTGGGACGAGAGTCGAGACCGCTTCCAGTTCAAATCGAGGGGCGTGTACGTCGTCGCGTCCAAGAACTATGCCTGGCTCGGCGATCTCACGTTCCACGGAGGGGTCAGCCGCTCGCTCGAGGAGGAGGACGACGGCGACCCCACCCCCTTCGCGGGTATCGAGAAAAGCGTCACCGACTCCTGGAGACTCGCCCTGGAATACGATCTGGGCGCCAACGACAATCGCGAGGACGGGGTCTACGGCCGGGGACGAGGTTACCTCAACGCGGCCCTGAGCTGGAACATGGCCGCGGGCATGGAGATCCGTCTCGTCGTGCGGGACATGCTGGACAACTCCGAGGCGGTCGACCCCGCCTTCACCGACGTGATCGCCGACGAGGGCTGGGGACGGGAGCTCTCGTTCTCCTACTTGGAGAGCTTCTAGCCAGGCGTCCGGATCGTTCCCGGAGACGGAGAGTTCGATGAGTCAAGGGACCGGCGGCTGGCTCGACTTCGAACGTCCTCTCGTCGAGCTGGAGCGGAAGATCGAGGAGCTTCGGGACTTCGCCGACGGGGAGCGGCTCGAGTTCCGCGACGAGCTGACCCGTCTCGAGTCGAAGGCCGCGAAGCTCCGCCGGGAGATCTTCTCCGGTCTCACCCGGTGGCAACGGGTCCAGCTCTCCCGCCATCCCCGACGGCCCTACACCCTCGACTACATCCATCACCTCGTCGACGGATTCCTCGAGCTACGCGGAGACCGGGGGTTCGCGGACGACGGGGCGATCGTCGGCGGCATCGGTCTCTTCCGAAACCGGAAGGTCCTTCTCGTGGGCCACCAGAAAGGACGCGATCTCAAGGAGAAGCTCGCCCGGAACTTCGGGATGCCGCACCCCGAGGGCTACCGGAAAGCGTTGCGCTTGATGAAGCTGGCCGGACGATTCGGGAGGCCGATCGTCTCGCTGATCGACACCCCGGGAGCCCATCCGGGGGTCGGGGCCGAGGAGCGGGGCCAGTCCGAGGCGATCGCCCGCAACCTGATGGTCATGTCGCGGCTTCCGGTTCCCATCGTCGGCGTCGTCATCGGTGAGGGGGGAAGCGGCGGCGCGCTGGCCCTCGGGGTCTGCGACCGCGTGTACATGATGGAGAACGCGGTCTACTCGGTGATCTCGCCGGAGGGGTGCGCGGCGATCCTGTGGGGAGATCGCGCCTACGCGGAGAAGGCCGCCGAGGCGCTCCGCCTGACGGCGCCCGATCTGCTCTCGCTGGGGGTGATCGACGCGGTGATCCCCGAGCCGGCGGGAGGCGCCCACCGGGATCCGGGGACCGCCGCGGAGGCCGTCGGGGAGGTCCTGGAGAGGGCTCTCGACGAGATGGAGGACGTCTCCCCCGAGAGCCTGATCGAGCAGCGCCTGGAGAAATACTCGAGGATGGGAGAGTTCCGGGGCGATGCCACTCCCCGGAGCGCCGAGGGTTCTTGACATTCTTGTGCTATCGTCGCTATCATCAACACGTTATGGCTGAACCGCCCCGGGCCGTCCCGCGCGGAGCGGTGCCCGTACGCCCCTCGCATGCGGGGCCCGGCTCGGGCCGCGCGTGCGCTCCGGATACCCCCTGAGTTCGCATTCTCTCTTCACCAGCTGGGGAGTCGAAGCCTGCATTCCTCGCCAGGCTTACCGCAGCCGTAGCAGAGGACGGTGAGGAATGCCGGCCAGCCGGTCGTCTCCATGGGGTCAGCCACGGGTCCGACGGACGGGTGACTCGTGGCGCCGTCATCGAGCGGCACACGCAGACGACCCGCTCGAGTCGGCCTCGGAGCGGGGGACAAGTCGGAGTCGAATCCTGATGCGAACCGTCGGACTCTGGTGCCTGATCGCCCTCCTGGGTCCCCTGACGAACTCTCCCTCGGACGCACGGGCCCGCGACGGTCTGCGCGTTCTTCGCTCGGACGAGAGGGGGCTCGAGGTCGAATGGTCCCTGGTGAGGCCGGAGCTCGTGCCGGTCGCCGGACGCGATCGTTCCTTTCGACTCCCCCGAATCCCCGGGGCCCTCCACGAGGCGACCGCGGGTGAGCCCGATCTCCCGTCGATCGTCCAGCTCGTGGCTCTTCCCTGGGAGGGGAGTCCCCGCGTCCGCGTCCTCTCGGTCGAGACGGCCTCGATGCCGCTTCCCGATCTCGCGCCCGGTCCCGTGCGGAGCCTCGAGGCCGACGAGAACGGTGGCGCCCGTACGGTCGAGACCCGAGTCCGCATCGAGCCCGCTCACCTCGGCGAGACCTGGCCCCTCCGGTGGGCCGAGGTCGACGGGGGCGTCTCGGTGCGAGGCCTTCGGGTCGGCCGGCTGGTCCTCCACCCCTGCCGCTACGACGGGCGGTCGGGCGAGCTCGTCTGGGCCGTGCGCCTCCGGGTGCGCCTGGAATACGGGGAGGCGGAGCCCGCTCCCGACCGGAACGGGGCGCCCCGATCCGCCCGGGACCGGAGCGGCTTCTTCACGTCGGCGCTCCTCAACTCCGAGGTCGCGGAACGGTGGCGGGTCGTGCCCCGGCGCGGGGGCGCCCCGCGCGGGACCTCGCCCTCGTTCACCTCCGCCGGCACCTGGATCAAGTTCCCGATCACCGAGAGCGGGGTCTACCGGCTCGACTACGATACGATCGCGAATCTGGGATTCGACCCGGCGGGGATCGATCCCCGGACCCTGCGCGTCTTCTCGGGGACGAATCTCGAGCTCGAGGAGGATCTCTTCCTCACACCGCCCCCCGACTTCATGACCGAGTGCGCCCTCCTCGATCTGGGGAACGGGGACGGCATCTTCGACCGGAGCGACCGCTTTCTGTTCTACGCGCTCTCGACCTCGGGTTGGGCCTCCGAGTACGACCCGTCTCTACCCCGTACCCGGCACTTCGAGCACTGGTACACCGACACGACCTGGTACTGGGTCGCCTGGGGCAACGGATTCCCGGGCCCCGTGAAGCGGATGTCCACCCGGAGCGTGCCCGCGGTTCCCGGCTCCTTCTCGAGCACCGCGCCCCATCGACTGCACTACGAGCAGAACTTCGTCGACCAGTTCCGCTATCCCGCGGAAGACGGCTGGATGTGGGAGGACCTCTCGGGGCGGGGCCGCGATCGGCTCTACCTGTTCAACGTTGACCGTCCCGCATCGGGTGCCGGGTTCCTGACCGCGCGCATCTGCAGCTACTCCAGGACCACGGATGATCGTTGGCGCTCGGTCGAGCTGAAGGTGGGGGGACAGGTCACGACCACGTGGAACTGGCAGCACACGTCCGCCGAGGCCGTGCTCGACGTGACGGGTTGTTTCGGCGGGCTCTTGGTCAACGGCGAGAACCGGGTCGAAGTCAACATGGACACGGGGTTGCCGGATTCGAACGACCACGCCTACACCGCCTGGTTCGAACTCGAGTACGACCGTTTCCTGTCCGCGGAGAACGGACGCTACCTGAAGTTCGTTTCCGCCGCCGAGCCGCCGGAATTGCCCGTCCATACATGGAGTCCGCCGGGGCAGGGGGGCGAGGTCGACACGGTCTCCTGTCAGGTTCCCGGGTCGCTGGTCTATGGGAACTCCGGATGGATTCTGGAGGGGTTCGACGCCCCGGAGGGAGAGATCTTCCTGCTGGACGTCAGCGACCAGCACGACGTCGTGCGCCTGGTCGACTACACCGTCACGAACGCGGCGGCGCCCCACGGGATCCGTTTCCGGGAGTCGCTTCCGGCGGGTGACTTCTGGTACGTCGCCACGACGATGGACGGGGTGAAGCCTCTCTCGATGGGAGAGGTCGCCAACCTACGGAATCTCCGTTCCCCCTCGAACGGGGCGAACTACGTGGTGATCCACCATCCCGATCTCCAGATGGGGGCGGAGCGCCTCGCGAGTCTGCAGGCGGCGGCGCTGCCCGACTCGGCGCGGACGACGATGGTGGTCGACGTCGAAGCCATCTACGACGAGTTCGGGTGGGGATTGAAGGACCCGATCTCGATCCGGAACTTCCTGGCCTCGACCTACGATGCCGACACCGGCTGGAACGGCGGGGCTCCCGCCTTCGTGGCCCTCGTGGGAGACGCGGCCTTCGACACGAAGGGGTTTCTGGAGGGTAGCCCGGAGAACATGGTGCCCGCGTACTCCCGAAGCTACCAGCGGAGCGGGAGCGACTACGTGCCGGTCGCGAACATCACCTTCTATTCCACCGACGACTTCTTCGGATACATCGAGGCGGCGGACTACGGCCCGGACCCGACCACGCTGCCGGGACTCGACCTCGCCATCGGTCGCTACCCCGTGACGACGGAAGAGGATCTGGAGATCCTCCTGGACAAGCTCGAGGCCTATCTGGCCTACGAGATGCCCGGTCAGTGGCAGAATCGTGTGCTTCTGGTGGCCGACGACGAGGTCACGCCCGACGCCGACGATCAGCACGAGCACACCGACTACGTGGAAACGCTCTCCCGCGGGCTGTACCCTCCGGCGCTCGATCGCGTGAAGGTCTATCTCACGGAGTTCGCGCGAAACGATTTCGGGAAGAAGCCGGACGCCCAGGCGGCGTTCATCGAGGAGTTCACCCGGGGTGCTCTCATGACCACGTACACGGGGCACGGGGATCAGAACACGATGGCGCAGGAAGAGGTCTTCGTCGTCCAGAAGATCCCCGAGCTCCTCAACGAGGATCGGTACACGGTGTTCTCGACGTTCTCCTGCAGCGTAAGCCGATTCGATCTCCTCTCCGGGAACAGCATGACCGAGCTCCTCCTGCTTCACGAGGACGGCGGGGCCGTGACGACGTTCTCCTCGACCGCTCTCGTGTACGGGGGCGCGTCGTTCAACCTCAACAAGGAGTGGCTCGGGAGCATGTTCGGGACTCCCTACATCATTCCGACGTACGCCCGGACCCCCCGCTCCCTGGGAGAGGCGGCCATGATCGCGAAGGTGGCGACGGTGTCTTCCGACGACAGCTACGGAACGGTCATCAACAACGAAAAGTACGCCCTGCTGGGAGATCCGGCGCTCGTGGTGCGCTTCGGCCGGTATCTCGCGGAGTTCGACCAGGAGACCGTCAACACCCAGTATACCGAGCTGGTGGACCCGCTGGCGGACCCCCCGGACTCGAGTCGAGCGGTCCGCGTGATCCGGGGCACCATCCGGGACGACCTGGGGAACATCGTGGATAGCTCGAATCCGGGGGGACCGTTCGACGGGACCGCCTACGTCCACGTAACCGAAAACGCGGACACTGCCGGATACACCTTCGTGACGGATCAAGGCAACGAGATCCACATCGACTACACCCTGGACGGCTCCACGACGTACCGGGGAGAGGTTCCGGTCAGGAACGGCCGGTTCGAGGCGAAGTTCTTCATCTCGGAGGGGGTCCTCGCCGGGAACCGGGGACGGGTCAGCGTGTTTGCACTCTCGGAGGATCGGTCCCGGGACGCGTCCGGCGCCTACGACAGTCTGCGAATCAGTCCCACCATCGCTGCGGACACGAGTGGAGTGGACCTCGAGGGCCCCGTCATCCGGATCGGATTCGAGGGATACGACAACTTCATCGAGGGGGACTACGTCTTCACCGACACGCCCGTGCTGGACATCTCGATCGCGGACTCGAGCGGCGTCAACCTGCGCCCCTTCCCCCAGTTCGCCCGCCTCGAGGCGGAGATCGACGGGCAGGAGCGGGTGAATCTGGGGGAGGACTTCACCTACCGGGAGGGATCATACACCCAAGGAAGGGTGAGACGGATCCTCTCACTGGCCTCCGGTCCGCACCACATCGAGGTAAAGGCCTACGACAACGTCGGGAACCGTTCCACCGCCGGGATCGATTTCACGATTGTGCTTCCCTCGGACGAGTTCGACATCGTAGACCGTTATGTGACGGTTTTTCCCAATCCGATGAGTCGCCGGGGAACCCACTTCCTCTTCCGGCTGACCCATGACGCGGAGGTCACGCTCAAGGTCTTCACGATTACTGGCCGAAAGATTTATGAGCAGACCGACTCGTTCTCCATCGTTGACGGGGGGAGCGGGACGGTACAGGCGGACAAGAGGATTCCCTGGGACGGCCGTGATCTCCACGGGCGACCGTTGGCGAACGGCACGTATCTGTATAAGCTGGATGCAACCTCCACCGACGAGGAGGGAATTCGACGCTCCGACGAGTTCGTCGGTCACGTCGTCATGATGCGTTGAAACGGGGTCGAGCGGAGGTTCGACAGGAGGCTCGGCTCGACGACCGACCGAGAAGTTTCCGGCGCCTCAGATCAGGCGCCGCGGCGTGCTATCACGGACTGGTCCCCGACCCGAGCCGTCGGCGGACGGAAGAAGGTAGACGATCATGCGTGTTCTCACACTCACCCTCCTCGTGGCGGTCCTGCTGCCTCTTCCCGCCGGGGCGGTCTCGGAGTCGGTCACTCCCTGGCTCCTCTTCACCATGGGCGCCCGTTCCTCCGGGATGGGCGGAGCCCACGTGACGGAGGCGGAAGGTGCCGACGGCATCTACTGGAACCCGGCGAACCTCGGCCTCTATCTCGACGGGCGCTCCCTGACCGGGATGCACTTCTCGCCCGTCCCCGACCTGACCGACGACGTCCACTTCGAGTACGCCGGCTACGCCGAGCAGGTCGAGGGGATCGGCGGGATCGGCCTGAACATCATGTACCTCACCTACGGCGAGAGCGTGGCGACGAACGACGCGGGCCTCACGCTGCGCACGTTCACGTCCTGGGAGATGGGCATCGGGGCCGGTTACGGGGTGCAGGTCTCCGATCGGTTCTCCGTCGGGGCGGGCGCCAAGGTCCTGCTGAGCTACCTCTCCCCGGAGATCGGGGAGCTGGAGGAGGGGCAGGGGGTCACCTGGGCCGTCGATTTCGGCGTCCACGGCCGCCGCCTCGGGCCGCTCGGCCTGCGCGCCGGCCTCGTCATCATGAATCTGGGACCGGCGCTCAAGTTCATCGACAACGGCTTTCCGAACCCGCTGCCGCTGAACTTCCGGTTGGGTGTCGGCTTCGATCCGTTCCGCAACGACACCCATCGGGTGACGCTCGCCGCCGACATGAACAAGGTGCTCGTCCGCCAGAGGGGAGGCACGAACACGGAGGACTTCGACGTCGACCCCGCGTGGAAGGCGCTCTTCACGGCCTGGACCGACGAGAGCCTCAGCGAAGAGCTGAAGGACGCCATTTACAACATGGGCGTGGAATACGCCTTCTCCGAGTTCGTGTTCCTCCGGACCGGCTGGGTCCAGGACTCCACGGGCGACATCACCGACTACACCTACGGAATCGGAATGTCCTACCAGGGGCTCCGGTTCGACTACGCCGGCTATCCCCAGGCAACGGGGCTGGACAACGTCAATCGATTCTCCATCACGTATGATTTCTAGGTAGCCGCCCTCCCCCCGGGCTGGCATCATCGACTCTCCCCGGCTCCGGATTCCGCCGGAGCCGGGGGGCCATCCCCTCGAAAGCGAGATCGGACCTTTGCTCGCAGGGCATCCGCGTGGCCCCCTTCCCCGCGCTTCCTCGATCCTCGCCATCGCCGTCGCCTTCACCATGCTCGGGAAGGCGGATCCCGGGGGCGCCCGACCGCTCGAGGTGCGCAAACCGGAGCGGATCGTCCGGGCGCGACCGGAGGCGGAGCGGCCCGGGCTTCGCGACTCCGGTGACCCCACGCGGGCGACGGACTACGATCG
>JALGZR010000087.1 GCA_025774805.1 bacterium | reverse complement strand
CCGGCGCCGGCGAGCTGAATCGTCGGAGGCGATGGAGACCGACACCATCGCGGCGATCGCGACGGCCCTCGGAGAGAGCGGGGTCGGCATCGTCCGCGTGAGCGGACCGGAGGCGGTGGATCTCGTGGCGCGCCTGGCCCGGACCCGGCCCCCGCTGACCGACGTGCCCACGCACACGGTGCACCACGCCTGGCTCCATGATCGGGAGGGGCGGGTGCTGGACGAGACGCTCGTCAGCGTGATGCGAGCGCCGCGCACGTACACGGGCGAGGACCTGGTCGAGATCGGTGTTCACGGCGGTACGATTCCCGCGCGACGCGTGCTCCGCGCGCTGCTCGAGGTCGGGGCGCGCCTGGCGGATCGAGGGGAGTTCACGAAGCGCGCGTTCCTGTGTGGACGAATCGATCTCTCGCAGGCGGAGGCGGTGGCGGATCTCGTGGCGGCCCGGACCGAGCGGGGTGGCAACGTCGCACTCGCGGCCCTGGCGGGAAAGCTCGCGCGCCGCACCGAGCAGGTGGAGGCTCGACTGCTGGATCTGCTGGCACGGCTCGAGCTCAACCTGGATTTCCAGGAGGACGTGGAGGCGGTCGATCGGGAGACCATCGGAAGGACGCTCGAGGAGTGCCGCGAGAGGATCGACGATCTCCGTCGGAGGATTCCCTGGGGGCGTCGATTGCGAGAGGGCGCGGCCGTGGTGATTCTCGGGCGGCCGAACGTCGGGAAGTCGAGCCTTTTCAACGCGCTGCTCGAGGAGGAGCGCGCGTTGGTGAGCCGAAGCCCCGGAACGACGCGCGACTATCTGGAGGCGTGGATCGATGTCGGCGGCATGCCGGTGCGGTTGGTCGATACGGCCGGCCTGCACGAGACCGGCGAGGAGCTGGAGGCCGAGGGCGTCCGACGAGCCGAGCGCCTGGAGGAACGCGCGGATCTCCGTCTCGTCCTCCATGACGTGACGGCGGGGTGGGAAGACGAGGATCTCCGAATCCTCGGGCGAACCGCGGGTCGTCCGCGCGTGTTGATCGGGAACAAGATCGATCTGGCGATGGAGGGCGCGGACGAGCCGGAGGGCCGGAAGAAACCGCGGAACGAGCCCGAGCTCCGCGTCTCGGCCCTGACGGGCGAGGGTGTCGGTTCGGTACGGGAGCGCATTGCGGAGGTCCTCCTGGAGGGGGTCGGGCGCGAGCCTGCCGACGAGATCGTCCCCGGGGAGCGGCACGAGGACGTGATCCGTCGCACCGTGGAGGCTCTCGAGCGGGCCGGGATGGCCTGGAAGAACGGGGAGAGCGAGGAGCTCTTGGCCGGCGATGTCCGCGATGCGGCGGAGGCGCTCGGCGAGATCACCGGGCGCACCGTGGGAGAGGAGGTCCTCGACCGGATCTTCTCCCGGTTCTGCATCGGAAAGTGAGGAAACTGACCTTGCTGTGTGGGGAGAACGGCGAAAGCACGGACCGGGGGACGAGGACCGTCGTCGTGGTGGGGGCGGGGCACGCCGGGGTCGAGGCGGCTCTCGCGACCGCCCGGAGCGGTCTGCCCACGGTGATGCTCTCGCTCGATCGGACCAGCGTGGGTCGAATGTCGTGCAATCCGGCGATCGGTGGGCTCGCGAAGGGTCATCTCGTTCGGGAGATCGATGCGCTCGGCGGCCAGATGGGACGGGCCATCGACGCGGCCCGGGTGCAGTTCCGAATGCTGAATACCCGCAAGGGGCCCGCGGTCTGGGGCCCCCGGGCCCAGGCGGATCGGGTGCTCTACAGCGAAGTCTTGCGGCGAGTGGTCGAGAGGCAGAAGGGCCTCCGGATCGTGGAGGGGGAAGCCGAGGCGGTCCTTCATGGCGAAGAGGGTGAGGTTGTGGGGGTCCGGCTCGTGGACGGTCAGACGATTCGGGCCCGCTCGGTCATCCTCGCCACGGGGACGTTTCTGGGGGGACGTCTCTTCACCGGATCCGAGGTGACGAATGGGGGCCGACGCGGGGAGCCCGCGGCGACTCGCCTCACGGAGAGTCTGCGGGCGGTGGGCCTTCGCGTCCGTCGGCTCAAGACCGGGACCTCGCCCCGTCTCCTCCGGCGCGATCTGGACTTCGTTCATCTGGAGAGTCAGCCGGGAGACGCGTCGCCCCGCCCCTTCTCGCACTTCACGACGCCGCAGGGATCGCTCCGTCAGCTTGACTGCTACGTGACCCGCACGACGGCCCGCACGCACGAGATCGTGCGACGCAACCTGATGCGCTCGCCCCTCTACTCGGGCCGCATCACGGGGACGGGGCCGCGCTACTGTCCGTCGCTGGAGGACAAGGTCTGTCGCTTCCCCGGGGTCGAGGGGCATCTCCTCTTCCTCGAGCCGGAGGGGTGGGAAACGGAAGAGATCTACGTCAACGGGCTCTCCATGAGTCTTCCCGAAGACGTCCAGACCGAAGTCCTCCGATCGATTCCCGGGATTCGTCCCGATACCGTCCCCCACCGTCCGGGCTACGCCGTGGAGTACGACTTCGTCGATCCCACGGAGCTGCGGCCGACCCTGGAGTGCCGGAAAGTCCCCGGGCTCTTTCTCGCCGGGCAGATCAACGGGTCGACCGGGTACGAGGAGGCGGCGGCCCAGGGGCTCGTCGCGGGGGTGAATGCGGTCCGCTCCCAGCGCAGGGAGGAGCCCTGGGTTCTGGGACGCGACGAGGGGTACATCGGCGTGCTCATCGATGATCTGGTGACGAAGGGGACCGATGAGCCCTACCGCATGTTCACTTCGCGAGCGGAGTACCGCCTTCACCTGCGGCAGGACAATGCGGACGAGCGGATGCTTCCGCACGCCCGGCGCCTCCGGCTTCTCGATCCGGCCGACCTCGCACGGCTGGAGGAGAGAGTCCGGCGGGTCGAGGACCTGCAGGAGCGCCTTTCGAAGGAGTCCTGGGGTGGTGTGCCCGTGCTGGAGCTCCTCGCGCGACCGGACGTCGCCCTGTCCGACTGGGAGAGCGAGATCCCGTATCTGGCCCGGTTCTCGCTCGAGGAACAGGAGCGAGTCCGGGTTCGCCAGAAATACCGGGGTTACCTAGAGAGAGAGCGAGCCCGGATCCGCCGGTACCGCGACCTCGAGCACGTCTCGATCCCCGAGGATCTCGAATTCTCGGTCCTGGGAGGCATCTCGGCCGAGGGGAGAGAGAAGCTCGGCCGAATCCGACCTGCGACCGTCGGTCAGGCGTCCCGGATCTCGGGAGTGTCACCGGCGGACATCAGCGTTCTTCTCGTCGCCTTGCGGAGGAGGGCCGGATGACCTCGGCTCCGGCACTGCGGGACTGCCTCGGCGGTCTGGTGGACCGGGAAGGCGGGGGACCACCGGACTGGCCGGAACGACTGGCCGCCTTCCTGGAGCGGCTCGCCCGTCGGAATCGTCACGTGAACCTGATCTCCCGGCGGACGGCCTCGCGGGTCGTCGAGAACCACGTGGTCCCGAGCCTGGCCACTCTTCGGCTGGTGTGCCGGGACGCGCGACTTCGGGTGCTCGATATCGGCAGCGGTGGTGGCTTCCCCGCAATCCCCCTCAAGATCCTGCGTCCACGTGTCCGCCTCGACCTGGTCGAAGCCGTGCAAAGGAAGTGCGATTTCCTGAGCGACGTGATCCGCGAGCTGGAGCTTCTCGACTGCGAGGTACACTGGGGGCGAGTCGAGGCGTCACCCGCCTCCGTGATCGAGCGGGCCCCTTTCGAGCTCGCTTTCGCGCGGGCGGTCGGAGACCGGGAACGGCTCGGGAAGTCCGTCGAACCGCTTCTCGACGGGAGCGGGGGCTTCTGGGTCTTCGAGAATCCCGACAGTCCCGATGGAGTCGTCGGGGAGCCGAAGGACCGGATCCTCTGGACGGACTCTTCGGGGGCCCCGGTGACCGCCCTCCGGCGGATGGGCTCCGCGATCTAGCGAGCATCTCTTACCAGCCCCTGGTGCGGCAGCGGCGAAGCCGCGCCCGGGGCCGTCGTCACGTCGCGGCCGCCCTGCGACGGGGCTACCGCCCCGCCTCGGGCGGAGGCCCGCCCTCTTCGGCCCGCGAAGGCGGTTCGCGGCCTCGCGACGAGCGCCTCCTCCCTCCTGTGCGGGGTGACTGCAGGCACCAGCCGTGGGGTGCTTCACGTGAAACAACCGTCGAGAGAATACGACACTCAGGCCGCATCCTTCTCCAGGCAGCGCTTCACCCTGCCGCAGCAGGATCGGGGGGATCGGTGGGCCGGTCTCGGCCTTGACGATCTCCGCGGGTACCCGCGCCGAGGTGAGATACCCACAGATAGCCCACTTCTACCTGACAGCTTTCCCAAATGGCCACCGGTGGGAATCGCCTGCCTGTCGGGGATCTCCGCCCCTTGACGTCGGGCAATCCCGGAGAAGACCGGAACTTATCCACCGGTCTTCCCCGACGTCACATTCTGAAAACACTCCCCGATCCCAGGGGCGTGTTGTATGTTCTGGGCACACTCCTCCGGGGGACCGGGCTCGAGCTCTGCATCGGCCGCAATGGTTGGCGCACGCGCGTCTCCGCAGAGCGCTCGGGGATCGCTCCCCAGACGGCACGGGCCCGGAGCCCGACTGTCAGGGAGTCCCCGTGGGGTCGAGGTGAGGGAAGCGGTTCGGATGAGGAGGAGGTCCCCCGTGGTCGCCGAGAGGGAGAGCCCGAAGGAGCCCCGGCGCGAGAGCGACCCAGCCCGCGCCCGGGTCATCGCCATCACGAATCAGAAGGGCGGGGTCGGCAAGACCACCACGGCAGTGAATCTGGCCGCGAGCCTGGCCGCCTCGGAGCGTCGGACCCTCCTCGTCGACATGGACCCCCAGGCGAACGCCTGCAGCGGGCTCGGCCTCTTCGACCGGGAGGGCGTCCCAGGGGTCTACGAGGTGCTTCTCGCCGACCGAGAGCTGCACGAGGTCATTCATCCCAGCGGCGTGCCGTTTCTCGATCTCGTGCCCTCGAATCCCGAGCTGGCGGGGGCCGAGATCGAGCTGGTCGGGGTGATGGCACGGGAGACCAAGCTCCGCACGGCGATTCGAGAGGTCAGGCGCGACTACGACTACATCTTCCTCGACTGTCCGCCCTCTCTCGGGCTCCTGACCTTGAACGCTCTCACGGCGGCCGACTCGGTCCTCGTCCCGATCCAGTGTGAGTACTACGCTCTGGAGGGCCTGAGCCAGCTCCTCAACACGATTCGTCTGGTCCAGCGCAATCTGAACGGCGACCTCGAGATCGAGGGGGTCCTGCTGACGATGTACGACCGCCGTCTGAATCTGTCCCAGCAGGTGGCGGAGGAGGCGCGAAGCCACTTCGGGGGCAAGGTGTTCGAGACCGTCGTACCCCGGAACGTCCGGCTCGGGGAAGCTCCGAGCCACGGCAAGCCCATCATTCTCTACGACATCCTCTCGCCCGGCGCCGTAAGCTACATGAATCTCGCGGGTGAGATGATCAATCGTGAGAGGTCGGCCATCGGTCCCGCCCCGAGGACGGCCCCCGAAGGGCTCGTCGCGACGAAAGGAGGGATTCCATGACCAAGCGAGGTCTCGGGCGGGGCCTGGAGGCACTGATTCCGAGCACGACGGCCCTGGCGAAGGAGGAGGGGACGCGAATCCACTCCCTTCCCATCGACGCGATCGAGCGGAACCCCTCCCAGCCGCGCCAGGAGTTCGCCGAGGACGAGTTGACGGCCCTGGCCGACTCCATTCGGGACCAGGGCGTCCTCCAGCCCGTCGTCGTCCGCTCGACCGCTCCGGACTCCTATCAGCTTGTGGCGGGGGAGCGGCGCCTGAGGGCGGCCCGGATGGCGGGCTTCGAGCGGATCCCGGCCCTCGTCCGCGAGACGCCCGATGACGAGATGCTTCCCCTTTCCCTCATCGAGAACCTCCTGCGGGAGAACCTGAACCCGATCGAAGAGGCCATGGCCTATCAGGCGCTCGCCGACGCGGGGGAATGGACCCAGGGCGCGATCGCCCGCCAGATCGGGAAGAGCCGGGCGCACGTGGCGAACACGCTTCGCCTCCTCCAACTGCCCGAGGACATCCAGGCGGACGTGATGTCCTCCGCGATCTCTCCCGGCCACGCCCGGGCCCTGCTCGCCTGTTCCTCCTCTGAGGAGATGTACGCCCTCCGAGACCGGATTCTCTCCCAGGGCCTTTCGGTCCGCGAGAGCGAGGAGCAATCGACTCCGAAGACCCCGCCCCGACGAAAAAGGCGTCGAAAGACCACCCGCGTGGTCTCTCCCGAGACGCGTGAGCTCGAGGAGCGACTCCAACGGGCCTACGGGACCCTCGTGCAGATCCACGACCGGAAAGGGCGGGGCCGGGTCTCCCTGGATTTCTACTCCTACGACGACCTCGGTCGCCTGCTCGAGCTGCTGCTCCAGGCCGAGGAGAGATCCCCCGCCAGCCCCCGAGGGCGCTGAGCCTTTGCACCGGGCGGTCGCCGGCTCATGCCAAACAGGGCGAATCTCCACTCCTGGTGGGTCATCTGAACCTTGAATCCGGCGAACAAGGGCGAGAAATGACCGACCGAAAGTTTTTTCGGTCGGTCATTCGCGGTCCCGGTGGGATCAGCAGCCCCACACCCCGCGCTGTGGAGTCCGCCGTGGAGGGACGGCGGTGGGGAGTGGGAGGGAATCGGAGAGGCGGACCGGGCGAAGTCCGTGAGAGCGGAGAAGGGGGGTGCTGCGGCCGGCCCGAACGGACGGAGGGCTCGGGATGGAAGGGGGATTGGGAAGGGATGTTGATCGTGGTGATCCGTCCGGGGAGGCGCCCACTCGGCGGGTCGAGGAAGACTCCGACGCGGGTGGGAAGGGATTGCGGGAAGGGGACAGGAATGGGGGAATTGAGGTCAAGTTTGGGGAGAAACGGGCCGAATGGGGGGATGTGAGGGAAAGTGTGGGAGGCCGTGGGGTGGGCCTCGGAGGGGGCATCGTTCCTGGGCCGAGGACTGGCCACCACACCCCGAAAAAGGTGAACCGGGACCCTCCGGGCCCGGCTTGACACCCGTGGGGGGCGGTGCTAAGAGTCGGCCCCGGCTCGCTCGGGATGAGCGGGAGGGAGCCGCTCTTCTCGGGGAGAGGGACGATGTTCGAGCGTTCGCGCAAGGTCTCCGTGATTCTGGCTCCGCACCGGAGCTCGAAGAGCTGGAGTCGCGTCGTTCCCCTGCCGGTTCTGTTGGGAATCGGGGTGGTCTCCCTGGCGTTGGTCCTGGGGTTTTTCATGTTGCTGCTCCAGGTGGCGGAGCTCTCCTCACAAGCGCGGGAGGTGGTCTCTCTCCGTGAGGAGAACGCCGCGCTGCGAGACCAGGTGCGCCGCGTCGACGGACTCGAGGCGGAGGTCATCCGTCTGCAGGAGCTCGAGACCCGCATCCGTCGATGGGCGGGCATCGAGCCGAACGCGGAGTCCATGCGATCGGAACCCGGCCGCCAGGTCCGGTGGGAGCGGGAGGACGAGCTCCTGGAGGAGATCCCGGCACTCTCGCCCGTGGAGGGCTGGATCTCCCGGGGCTTCGAAGCCGGCCCGGAAGGGCACCCGGGGATCGACTTCGTCGGAGAGACCGGAACCCCGGTTCGGGCCTCGGCGGTCGGAGTCGTTCGCTTCGCCGGCTGGGACGAAGATCTCGGAAGGACCGTGGTTCTGGATCACGGGAACGGATTCACGACGCGGTACGGCCACAACGATTCCCTCTTGGTGAACACGGGAGACCCGGTATCGCGCGGCGACGTCGTCGCGACCCTCGGGAACACGGGGCGCTCCAGCGCGCCCCACGTCCACTTCGAGGTGCGCCTCGAGGAGGAGCTGATCGATCCGAGCTATCTGCTCGCCTCCGGTTTCTGAGCGAGCGAACCCATCACGAAGTCAAGGGGAGAGATTGCACATGTTCAACAAGAAGACGGGCGACGAGCAGACCGAGCCGGCGGGAATGCCCGACCGGACGACCCCGAGCGCAGGCTCCTCGCCCGCCCCGGCGGAGC
Organism: bacterium; assembly: GCA_025774805.1. Classification (GTDB taxonomy): domain Bacteria; phylum ARS69; class ARS69; order ARS69; family ARS69; genus JALGZR01. The sequence continues at coordinate 7,834 of JALGZR010000087.1, read as the reverse complement.
CCGCCGTTCCCCCCGCACCGCAGGCCAAGAGCGTCGCGAGCGGCGGCGCGGCCACCGTTCTGGCCGAGGGCGCGAAGTTCACGGGAACGGCTGAGGTCGCGGGAACCCTTCGGGTCGAAGGGACCGCTGAAGGAACGATCCGGGCGGGTGAGAGCCTCGTCGTCGGGAAGAGCGGGGACGTCCAAGCGGACGTGAAGACCCGCCGGGCGGTCCTCAACGGTCGGTTCCGGGGGAAGATCGAGGCCGAGGACCGCGTCGAGGTCCAGACGGGGTGCGACGTCGAGGGGGAGATCCAGGCCAAGAACATGGTCATGGAGGACGGTCTCCGCTTTCGGGGCCAGGTGCAGATCGGGGAGTGAGCGGGACCCGATCGCGCTGCGCTGAACCGCCCTGAGATCTTCCAGAGACATCCACCGCTGTGGATATGTGGACAAGTCGGCCAGGCATCTTCTGAAGCGAATAAGTCATTGAGAAGACACGCACTACGGAGATCCACTCCCGTGTCGAAACCGCGCTTATCCCCAAGTGGTTGAAGTGTCAAGAGTTGGACAGATCCTGGCCTGCAATTCTCACCGGGCCCGTTGCGGACTGCTTCCGCAACAGAGCTGGGAGAGAAATAAAGGCTAGCCGATCCGGCGCCGACGGACCGAACCCCGCGCCCGATCGGCCCGGGTGCCCGGGCCACTCCCTTCCGCTGCTTTCTCCTGACCGGAGGCCGTTCCTCGGCCGGACCCGGTCTTCCCGGTCCACCGGGCAGCTCCGGGGCCGAGATTCCGGATCCCGATTCTCATCAAACGCCGGTGCCTGGCCTGCGGATCTCACCGGCCTCTGCTGCCGCCGCGGCAAAGCCGCGCCTGGCTTCGTCGCTGGGGCGCTACCGCCCTGCGACGGGGCTACGGCCCCGCCCCGGGCGAAAGCCCCCCATCCCCTCGCCGGCCGCGACGATCCGCAGCCTCGCGACGAGCCTGGTGAGAAATGCTGGCTAGAAGGGTTCGGCCAGATTTGCAAAGCTTGACAACAGGCCGCAAGATTTGTTGAAACCTGAACTCAGGAGTCCGATACTGCGCTGGAGAGGACAACGGCAGCCGGGAGACACTCGAATGGAAATCACCGAAGTGCGCGTGAACCTCCAAGACGAGGAAGTACTCAAGGCCTTCGTGTCGATCACGTTGGACAATGAGTTCGTCATCCGCGGACTCAAGGTGATTCAGGGGGCGGATGGGCGGTTCGTTGCCATGCCCGCGAGGAAAAAGAAAGACGGGACCTTCCAGGACATCGCGCACCCCATCAATCGCGAGACCCGGGCGTATCTGGAGCGTGTGGTTCTCTCCGCCTACGACCAGGAAGTCCTTGCGATGGATTCCGATGTGGACCTCGCTGTTTCGGACCAGGCCCCTTAGCCGACAGATCTCACCCGCCCCGGCCACGGCGGCGGCAAGGCCGCGCCGCCCCCGCCGTGCCTTGCCCCCACCCATTGTGCCGCGCCTGGTGAGAGATACGGGCGAGGAGTGCCGCTGCGGCGCATCCGTCCCGCCGAGCGGCGACGGCCCCGCCTCGGGCGAAGGCACCCCATCTCCTCGCCCGAGACGACGATCCACCGCCTCGCTATGGGGCCGGTAAGGGTTGCAGGGCAGTCGCCGAGCGTGGACGCGCGACCGTCGATTCCCCCGATCGCGTTGACAAGGGGGAAGTTATGATGCACATTGGCCATTCCGTTCCCCGGATCTATGGGAGTTTGGCGAACGGCCTTCGGCCTCGAGAGACCCCTGCGAGCGAACGAGGCGGGGCTCCGGGCCCTGCAGTGCCCTCCGCGGGGGGGTCTGCGGCAGGGCTGACGAGAGAGGGAGCGACATGAGGCTCGCCGGCAGGGCACGCTTCGGTCTCGTGGCGGGGGGAGCAGCCCTCTTAATGGCGGCTTCCGGCCCGGTCTCCGCGGACGGCGTCCACGAGCGGATCCTCGAGGTGAGTCCCGTCTTCGGGGTCTTGCAGCTCGACGACAACGCCCAGTACAGCTCCGCGACTCCACTCACGGGTTTGCGCCTCACGCTGAACAACTCGGCCTGGTGGGCGTTCGAAGGAACCGTCGCGGTCTCCCCCGGCCAGACGCAGAGCTACCGCGAGGGAATGCTCGAATCCTACAGGTTTCAGTACGTCTTCGACGCCGAAAACCGGATCGTGGGCGCGGTGATCACCGACCTGGAGACCCGCGGGATCTCGAACGAGGTGGACACGGACCTGCTCATGGTCGGTGGATCGTTTCTGCTTCACGTCACGAAGCAGCGGCTCCGTCCGTTCATCAGCATCGGGGGAGGCTTCCTCGATGATCTCAGCAATGCCGATGAGGAACCCCCGGGCCCCTTCTCCGATGCATTCCTCGACTTCGGGGTCGGTCTGAAGTACTTTCGGCCCAGCGGCTTCACGTTCCGGCTCGACGTGCGCGACCTCGTGGCGCGAAAGAGCGACCTCCCGCGCGAAAACCCGCGCGCGCCGCTCCTGGCGGCGCAACGGGATCTGTTCACCGGCGGCGGCGACGATGGGGTCTTCCTGCAGGAACCTTACAGCCCGGTCGACTATCGGGGCCGTCGGTGGCTGAACAACATCGCCGTCACCGCGAGCGTCTCCTTCCCATTCGGATGGGTCTGGAAAGACGCGGATGGCGACGAGATCGCCAACCGATTCGACGATTGCCCCACGACCGCCCCCGGAGTGGTCGTCGATGGCGTGGGTTGCGGAATCGACTCGGATCAGGACGGCGTTTTCGACGGGCTCGACCAGTGCGATGTCACACCGATCGGCGCGACCGTCGACCTCGTGGGATGTCCGAGCGACTCCGATCAGGACGGCGTCTTCGACGGGCTCGATCTGATGAACGACACTCCGATCGGAGCGCTCGTGGATGCGCAGGGACGCCACTTCGACACGGACGAGGACGGCGTCCTGGACGGTCTCGATCTGTGCGAGAACACCCCGCTCGGCGCCGGGGTCGACAACGACGGGTGCGCGGAGAACCCGCTGGAGAAACAACTGCTCCAGGGCGACAAGATCATCGTGCAAGAAGCCGAGTTCGAGCCGGGCAGCGAAGAGATCGAGCCCCTCTCGTTCCACGCGATCAACAAGGTGGCGGTGCTCCTGGAGCGCTGGACCGGCAACGAGGAGAGACCGCTCAAGATCGAGATCGGGGTCCACACCGACGGGATCGGTGCGGCCGGGTTCAACCAGGAGCTGAGCGAGCGCCGGGCCACGAAGTTGAGACAGTATCTGCTCGAGACCTTCTACGACATGGGCGCGAACAACCTGGTGGCCACCGGGTACGGCGAATCGATGCCGATCTCGAGCGACACGACCGAAGAGGGACGGGCCGCGAATCGACGCATCGAAGTGCTCGTGCTCTCGCCCGGCGATCCGCCCGAGGAATACGACTTCGGTGCCGACGAAGAGGAAGAGGATCTGGGCGGCTTTTTCGACGAGGAGTTCGATGAGGAGTTCGACGCCGACTTCGATGCGGAGTTCGGCGCCGACTTCGACGAGGAATTCGGCGAGGAGCCGGGAGCATCGGCGTCGGACGCCACCGAAGACGCCGGCGCGGACAAGGTCGGCGAGATCGAACTTCCCCCGGACGCGATAATGCCGGACCTCGACGAGGACATCGAGCTCGAGTTACCGGAGGAGCCGGAGCCACCGAAGGTGGAGCTCGAGTAGCGGCGCCCCGCCGTGCGAATCGACCCGCGCTCCCAAGCCACACCCCTTCCCCAGCGGTCTTCTGCAGCGGCCTTCCCTAGCCCGCATTTCTCACCAGTCTCTGCTGCGGCAGCGGCAAAGCCGCGCCTGGCTTCGTCGTTGCGGAGCTTCCACCCTGCGACGGGGCTACGGCCCCGCCTCCGGCGAAAGCCCCGCATCTTCTCGCCAGACACGACTATCCTTGAGCCTCGCGACGAGCCTGGTGAGAAATGCGGGCCAGGACCATCCGCGCGGCCATTCGCGGGGACCACCCACCGACGTCATCCAAGACGGGTCCCCCACCCCCTGCCGGCAGGCGTCCGTGGGCCGTTCCGTTGACAAGCCCGGGGTGAGGGGATAAACAGGGCGCGAGCCCCTTCCGCGCCACGAGAGGACTCGTCTTCGGGAGGAATCATGATCTCGATTCTGCGATGGGCGGATCACGCCCGAGCGATGACTCCGAGCCCGACCATCGTCCTGGCCCTGGTCACGGCTCTCGGCCTCTTCACTTCGTCACCCGCCGACGCCCAGAGCGGTGCCGGACGGTCGATCTACGGCCCCCACATCGGACTGTCCGCCGACCCCGATCAGCTCGTGATCGGCGTGTTCGCGGAGCTCGCGGAGTTCACGCCCGATCTGGCTCTCCGTCCGAGCGCCGATGTCGGATTCGGAGACAACGTCCTCACGCTGATCCTGAACGCCGATGTGCAGTACGCGATTCCCGCGCAGAACTTCCCCGCCATGCCCTACGTCGGAATGGGGCTCGGACTTGCCTACTACGATTTCAAGGACCTGGACCCGGGGGTTCCGAGCGGAGCGGGACACGGGCGGATCGACGACACGGAAACCGAGATCGGATTGAATCTGTTGGTCGGCATCGAGAAGGAGCTCGCGGGCTACAAGAGTGCGCGGGCCGAGATCCGATTCGGCATCGACGAACTTCCGGACTTCAAGTTCATGGTCGGCCTCGGGTTCTACTAGCACGGACGCGAGATCCGGGTCGGTCCCAATCCAGGAGCAGGACAATGCCCCGCGACGTCCGCATCGAGGATCTCTTTCGTTTGATCCTTCCCGGGTCTCCCTCCCTCTCGCCTGACGGACGCCGGGTCGTGTTCACCGTTCGGCGCCTGAACCGGCGCGAGAACCGCTACGAGTCCCACCTCTGGATCGTGCCGATCCGGGGCGGCCGGCCCCGGCAGCTCACGCGCGGCCTCGTGCACGACGCGACGCCGACGTGGAGCCCCGACGGGAGGAGTGTCGCGTTCGTGTCCGACCGGGGAGACGTGCCGAATGTCTGGGAGCTCTCCCTGGACGGCGGGGAGCCCCGGCAGGTGACCTCTCTGAAGGGAGGCCCGATCACCGCCCTCTCCTGGTCTCCGCGCGGGGGAGAGCTTCTCTTCCAGCACATCCCGGTTTCGAAGAAGTCGGAAAGGGAGAGGAAGAGGGGGCCGACGTTCAAGCACATCACGCGTCTCTATCACAAGGAGGATGGCTTCGGCTGGTTCGCCGACGAGTTCTGGGGCGTCTGGACGGCGAGTGTTCGGAGCGGCCGCACGACCTGCCTGACTCCGGGGGACCATCACGATCGGGAGCCCCGGTGGAGTCCCGACGGAAGACGCATCGCCTTCATCTCGGGGCGCGGCGAGGACCGCCACCGCTACCCCGACCTCACGTCGGTGTACGTGATGGACCGGAACGGGAAGCGCCTGCGGGAGATCACCCCGACCACCGGGGATCGCAACACGCCCCGGTGGAGCCTGGACGGCCGGCACCTCTACTGGCTGGGCTACGAGGGGGGACCCGGCGAGTGGCTGTACCACGAGATGTCGGTGTGGAGATCGCCCACGAGCGGGAGGGGGAAGAGCGAGCCCCTGAACCTCGGGCACGACCGGTGGGCGATGAACATGACGGTGTCCGACACCTCGGTGTCGTTGATGGCAATCCTGATGGAGGTCTACGCCGACGGCGACGAGGAGCGCGTGGCGTTCGGCTCCGACGAGGAGGGGTGCTTCCGCGTCTACTCCCTGTCGAGCGGGGGTGGAGACGTGCGGCCGGAGATCGACGGCAACGTCTCGGTTCTCGGTCTCTCGGTCGCGACCGACGGCGACCCGATCGCCGTGGCCTGCGTCGGAACGGCGATCGACACGGGAGAGCTCTATCGCGTCCGTCTCGACGGCTCCTGCGAGAGGAGGAAGATCTCCCGCCTCACCGCCCCCTTCTTCCGACCGCTCCGCTTCCGGGAACCGGAGGAGTTTCGGGTGAAGAGCGGCAAGGTCGACCTGCAGGCCTGGGTTCTCAAGCCCCCCGGCTTACGTTCGGGAAGGAAGTACCCCTGCCTGATCGAGGTCCACGGCGGTCCGATGGCGCAGTACGGCGAGGCCTGGTTCCACGAGATGCAGGTGCTCGCCGCGAAGGGGTGGGTCGTCGCGTACTGCAACCCGCGCGGGAGCTCGGGGCGCGGAATGAGATTCTGCAACTGTATCGACGGAAAGTGGGGAAAGGACGACTGGGCCGACGTCCAGGCGCTCACGAACGCCATGGCCCGCAAGCCGTACGTCGACGCCAAGCGAATCGGGATCCTGGGGGGAAGCTACGGCGGTTACATGACGACGTGGGCCCTCGGCCACACGAACCGCTACCGGGTCGGGGTCACGCAGCGGCAGGCGGGGGACTTCTCGATCCTGTGGGGCGCGAGCGACTACGGCTGGTACTTCAACTTCTTCTTTCGCGGCAAGGCGCCCTGGGAGGCGCCGGGGGCCTACGATCGGGCTTCGCCGAATTCCTACGTGAAGAACATCACGACTCCGCTTCTCATCATCCACTCCGAGGGAGACCTGCGGTGCCCGATCGCGGAGAGCGAGTGGCTCTTCACCGCGATGAGGTTTCTCGACCGGGCGCCCTGCGAGATGGTGCGGTTCGAGGGCGAGTCCCACGGGCTGTCCCGGGGCGGGAAGCCCCGGAACCGGGAGGAGAGGCTGAACCGCATCGTGGAGTGGATCGAGAGGTACCTGTAGCCATTGGCTGTGGATTCTGTTTCCCCACTCTCTCCGGCACCCTTCGCTCGACCCGTCCCCCCTCCTCGACCCGCGCGGGGGGCGACCGCGACCGCGGCCGCGACCGGCGGCCAGCGGCCCGCGACACACCGCGGGCTGCCCGACCCCCGCCGCGGAGCCCCGACTCCCCACTTCCGACGCCTGCCGCCGGGGGTCCGCACCCGCGCGTTCTCGTGAAGGATTCCCGGCCGGGCCCGTTTCATTCGGTGGAGGGGAGAAGACGCGGTGATCCCGAGAGCCCGATCTGAGACGAGCGACGAGGAGCTCATGGTGTCGGCCCGGCACGGTTCGCGCGAGGCGTTCGCGGTGATCGTCGAGCGGCACCAGAGGCGCGTCCTCAATCTGATGCTCTTCCTCCTCGGGGATCGGGAGACGGCGAGGGATCTCACGCAGGAGTGCTTCCTCCGGTTGCTGCGGGCGGCTCCGCGCTACGAGCCACGGGCCCGGTTCACGACGTACCTCGTCACGATCGCCCGGCGGCTCGCTCTGGACGAGCGGGCCAAGGCGTGGGGGCGGCGAGAGCCGCTGGAGGCGGAGCCGCCGGCCCCCGATCCGGGTCCGGACGCGGAACTCGAGACCCGGGAGCGATCCGCTCGCCTCGTGGCGGTCCTGGGGACGCTGGCGGAGGAGGATCGCGAGGCACTGCTGCTCAGCGAGGTCGGCGGGCTCCGTTACCGGGAGATCGCCGAGCTGGCGGGCGTGCCCGAGGGAACGGTCGCCTCGCGCAAGAGTCGGGCCGTCCGGCAGGTCCGGGAGCGATGGCGCGAACGATGGAAGGAGAAGGGGCCATGAGAAGGGACGAGGACGGAAGAAGCGAGGAGATCGTCCGGGAGCTTCTCGACTCGGCATCCGTCGAGCCCACGGCAGAGGAACGGGAGGAGCTCCTCGCCGCGGCGGAGCCGCTGCTCCGGAACCTCGCGGGCCCGAGCCTTCTCGAGCGCCTCGGGGTGCTCCTGGCTCCCCGCCGCCTGGCGTTCGCCGTCGCTGCCGCGCTCTTGCTCGCGATCCTGTTCTATCCGCGGGGCCCCGAGACACGGGCCCCCCGCTCCGCTCCTCTCCGGACG
>JALGZR010000158.1 GCA_025774805.1 bacterium | reverse complement strand
CACCCGCACGCCATTGAGGTCGAGCTCCGCGATCGCCGCACGGACGCGCTCTGCGAGGACCCAGGCGTCCCCCGCCCCCGTGTCCGCGAGAACCAGGAGGAGCTCCTCCCCGCCGAACCTCCCGGCCGAGTCGGTCGCGCGCACCATGCGCGCCACCGCCGCGCCCACCCGGCGGAGCACCTCGTCGCCCACCGCGTGGCCGTTCTGGTCGTTGACCTCCTTGAAGTGGTCGAGGTCAATCATCACCAGGGAGGTCGAGGCTCCATACCGCTCCGTCCGGGAGAGCTCTTGGCTCAGGGCCAAGCCCACCCGGCGCCGGCTCAGGAGCCCGGTTAGGTCGTCTTGGCGGGCCTCGAGCTCGAGCTTCATGCACCGGGCCTCGAGCTCGTGAACGCGGCGCCTCAAGCGGGTGAGCTCGTTCATGCCCAAGAGTATCGGTCACCTAGCAGGAAACTTGATCCCCGCCCGCGGGGACGAGTGGAGATAATTCAGCGGAAGGGGAGGGTCACCTGTCTAATTATCTCCACTCCCCCGCGGGGCGCTCTAACACGCGGAGAGGCCACCGGAAAGTCGTCGCTCGTCCCGGGTTCCCGTAGCGGATTACCGTGGATTTCGAGGATCGCTTGTAAGGGGGACTTCTCGAATCCCCCCTTGTAAGGACACCCGGAACTTCCTCGCTCTCGCGGGCGCTCAGCCCTGCTCGCGGAGAGGGGTCGGAAATGGATCGGGCCGCGGAGAGAGGCTATTTCGGGGCGTCAGCGACCAAGCGGACCTGCTGGGCTCGGGTGAGGGTGGTGGGCGCGACCCGCTTGATCTCGAGGCCCCACCCGCGGGTCTGGCCCTTCGCGCCCTCGAGCGCGAGCTCCCCGAGGCGGGGTGGGGTCACGTCGACGTCCGGGAGCGTCGCCCCTGCGGAGGCGACCGCGGCTTTCACCTCGGAGAGGATCGTCTGCTCCGCATCGTGGACCCGGAGGTAGTGGGCCCGGAGGTCGTGGATCCTGAAGGTGACTGCCACGGCCGCGGCCCACGCGGTCCCGTCCGCGCTGACGAAGTCCTGAAGCTCCGTTTCGGGGGTCTCGTAGTTCACCTCCTGAACGAGGATCTCCCCGAGGCCGGGCCAGAAAGCGTGGACCCCCCGGAGGGGAGGACGGGCGTTCGAGCTCGTGAGGAGCTTGGTGGCGCGGCCCCCCAGAAGGCGGACCCCCTGCTCCCACTCGCGGACGATCCGGAAGGGCCAGAAGTCGTAGAACCAGGAGGCGGCGGCGAGGAGGAACTCTCCAAGACCGCCCACGGCTACTCCTCCTCTTCAGGCTCCCATTCGTCGGGGTAGGTGAACTCGAAGCCCAGCGAGACCCCGACGCGGGAATCGGAGCCGTAAAGTCTACTCTTCCCTTCCTCGACGTAAATCTCCAGAGTCCGGGGGCGGAAACTCTCCACCCCAGGGAACGCGCACCCGGCGAGGAGGACCAGGAGAATCGGAAGCCAGCGTTTCATTTTTCAGGGTCTCCTTCGAGGCATCGCGGTCAGAGCGATCAAGAGCCAGCGGATCATCGCGTGATCTCCTCCGAAATTGCCTCGAGACCGATGCGGGAGTACACCCGCTTCAAGGTCTCGGAGACCTCCTCCGTGGTGAAGATCGGCGGTTTCTTGAGGAAGTTCTCGAGCTCGTCGACTCGCCGCGGGCGTGTGGGAACGGGAATCCTGTGGATCTCGTTCTTCAGGTGCTTCCCCTTTGCGTGGTAGACGCGTGCCGTCAACGTCGAGCAGCGGTCGCAGTGGAACACCATTGCCACGTCTTCCCTCACTTCTTGTACCTCCTCCCCGTCCACCCCGTGGCCTTGATAGGGATCCCGTCGAGCCACCGGGGGACGTCGATCATCAACCTACAATACTCCTCCACGCTCCCGGCGCCCTCGTCGGCCTCGCTGATCAGTTCATCGTGGACCCGTCCCACCAAGTCGTAACCGGCTCGGGTGGTTGCCTTGGCCCCGTGCATCATGGCGTCGCGCGCCGTGGCTTGGACGAGATTCTCGAAGAACCGGCCGGGGCTGATCTTCACGCGGCCCCACTTGGTCCCGACGATCCTCCCCGTGTGGGTGACGGTCCACTTCCGCCGGCCCCAAGGGGTGGGCTTGAACTCCACCTTCGGGTCGTAGTAGGCGAGCTCCCTGCCGGACGCGAGCTTCATGAAAAGGAAATCATCTCTCACCTGGAAGTGAACTCCGTGATACTTCTGCGGAGCGCCGGGCTCCTTCACCGCCCGCTTGGCCGCGCGCTCGAGTCCGTACCACATGGCGACGACCTCGGCGTAGACCTCCCGGTAGTGGTCGACCATCTTCTCCGCCACGTCCCTCGTCGTCGGGGCTGAGAATCGTTTGGCTTGGGCCATGAGTCCCTTCCATCCCAGGCCGAAGCAGCAGCCCAGGACGGCGTGTTTTGAGTGCTGGCGCTGGGGCGCGGTCACCTCCTCGTAGGGGACCTCATAGAAGTCCCGGGCGAACATCACATACTCATCGAGCCCGTCCTCGAAGATCTTGATCCCGTAGGCGCAGTCCGCGTACCAGACCGCGATCCGGTTCTCGACCTGGCCGAAATCGGCGGCGAAGAGCTCGGCCCCCTCCTCGGCCACGAGCATCGGACGCAGCAGCATCGAGGCGAAGTGGGGGACCATCCCGTAGAGGATCTCGACGGCCCCGAGCGGGTTCTCGGTTCTCAGGGCGCGGAGAGCCACCTCGACCCCCGCGTCCGTCTTCGAGATCGAGGCTCGAGGGAAGTTCTGGATCTGCATTCCGCGCCCGGCGTCGCGGCCGGTCCCCGCCCCGTGATAGAGGAGGTTGTTCTTGACGGTCCCGTCCGCGCAGAGGCGAGCCCTCATGGCCGCGTACTTCTTCACGCTCGACTTCCCGAGCTCGCGCCGGAGCTCAAGGAGCCGCCGGGCCCTCCGAGGGAGGCGGCCCTCGAGCGCCTCTTCGATCGTGAGCTTCTGATAGTTCGGGAGATCGACTCCCCGTTCCGAAAGCCAGGCGAGGATCTTGGCCTGCTGGCCGTCGGTCTGGATCTCCCCGTCCGTGAGGGTCTCGATCTCCTTGAGCGCGCGGGCGCGGTGCTTCCTGAGAAGGGAGAGCATCAACCCCACGGAGCGGTAGTCGACCGTCCATCCCCGGAGGTTCATCTCGACGGTGAGGCGCCAAGTCGCGAGCTCCCGAGGAGGGAGTTCCTGGAGAGGGAGCGCGTGGTAGATCGCGCGCTCCGCCCTTACGTCCTGGCGGCAGTAGGAGTAGAGGTCCGCGTAGTCCTGGGGGACGGATTCGGGGGTCCATCGGGTCGCGGGGTTGTTCTTCGAGGGCTTCCGGGGCTTGCATAGCTTCCGCATGACGTGGTGGCCGCGGCGGTCCTTCTGGATCTCGAGGCCGAGGATGGCCCCGCAGTTTTCGAGGGCGGCCGGGAGGGCGAGGGATAGGGCCACCGCCTCCGTGTCCCTCCACTGGCGATCGGGAACCTCAGGCCACCCCATCCGGGCCGCGCACACGTCGCGCCAGACGGGGATCTCCATCTCCGCGTTCCACGCGTGGACGAGGGAGCCGCGCGCAATCTGGCGGAAGAGGCGCCGCGGGGGTGGGTCGTCCGGAGTCCAGAGGTCGGGCTCCTCGTCCCCGATCGCGTAGGCTGCGCAGAGGACCTCGGTCGAGGGGTGCTCCGCGAGCTTGCACGTCCCCACGACCTTCAGGTCGAGCTCGGAGAAGGTCTCGAAGTCGAGGTGGACGGGGGGAGGGGACCTCACCAGAAGGTGAGTCCCCGAGCCTTTCTGGGGAGCCTCTCCTCCAGGGGGAGCTTCTTGGGGGCCTTCTTCTTCTTCTTGGAGGGGGCCTTCTTCTTGGAGGCCTTCTTCTTGGGGGTG
>JALGZR010000157.1 GCA_025774805.1 bacterium | reverse complement strand
CCACCCGTCCCCAGGTCCACCGTAGCCGTGAGGCCGAGCGTGTCCGATGTGCCGGCGATCATGGAACCCACGGTCCAGACACCGGTCCCGTCGTCATAGGGGCCCTGCGTGGTGCTTGCGGAGACGAAGCTCAGCCCCGCCGGCAGGAGGTCGGTCAGCTCGACTCCGGTCGCGTTCTGTGGTCCGTGGTTCGTGACCACGATGGAGTAGCTCAGCGTGTTGCCCGGGGTCGGAGTCGCGTCATCGACCGTCTTGACCACGGCGAAATCGGAGACCGGCAAGGTCACGACCCAGACGTCCAAGGTGCGCGAGAACGCGATCCGGCGGCCATCCGGAGACCAGGCCGGTTGAAAGTCGTCCTCGGGATCGGTGGTGATCCGGGAGACGACTCCGCCCTCGGGGGGAATCGTATAGATGTCGTAGTTCCCCACCCCGCCCCGCTTGGAAGAGAACGCGATGCTGGCGCCGTCCGGGGACCAGTGCGGGGCATCGTCGATCAGCGGGTCGGTCGTGAGTTGAATCGCCGTACCGCCGGTGGAGGGGATCACCCAGATGTCCTTGTTTCCGCTCCGGTCGGACATGAACGCGATTCGGGTGCCGTCGGGCGACCAGGTCGGATGGAGGTCCGAGCCGGGATCGGTCGTTATTTGGACCGGCGTGCCCCCTGCGGCCGGGATCACGTAGATGTCGCCGTCCTTGGCGTAGGCGACCTGGGAACCGTCGGGCGACCACATGGGCAGGCGGTCGTTGGCGGACGGGTCGTCCGCGAGCAGCGTGGGAGTGCCTCCCCCCGCGGGAATCAGCCAGAGGTCTCCGTTCTCGTTACCGCCGGAGCTCCGAGAGCTGAAGACGATCTGGCTCCCGTCCGGCGACCAGTCCGGATGTCGATCGAACAGGGTGTTCGTGGTGAGCTGAAGGACGGGCCCGCCCGAGTCCGGGATCGACCACAGGTCGAGGTTTCCGGATCGGTCCGAATCGAAGGCGATCCGGGAGCCATCCGCGGACCAGGTCGGTCGCTGATCGTTCCCCGGATCGGTGGTGATCCGCTGCTCCACCACGGTCGAGCTCTGCACGATGATGTCGGCGGAATCCGTGTCGTTCCCGGCGGTCGGGTCCGTCTGGTCGGACGCCGTGACCGAGGCGGTGTTCGTGAGCACGCTGCCCGCGGTCCCTCCGTCCACCGTCACCGTGAGCCCCAGAGTGTCCGGAGCGGAGACGGCCACGGAGCCCAGCGTCCAGACACCGGTCCCGCTGTCAAAGGAACCCTGAGTGGTGGTGGCGGACACGAAGGTCACCCCGCCGGGCAGAAGGTCGGTCACCTCGACGTTCGTCGCGGCGTCGGGTCCGAGGTTGGTGAGCTCGACCGTATAGTGGATCGTGGCTCCCTCGTTCGGAGTCGGATCATCCACCGTCTTGGAGACCGCGAGATCGGCGGTCGGGTCGGAGGAGGGCAAGACCACGACCCAGATGTTCCCACCCCGCGAGAACGCGATCCGATCGCCGTCGGAAGACCAGTCCGGCTGATACTCGTGAGCGGGGTCGGTGGTTATCTGGGTGGCGCTCCCGCCGGAAGGGGGAATCGTCCAGATGTCGTAGTCTCCGCCCCGACGGGACGAGAAGGCGATCCAGCTGCCGTCCGGCGACCAGTCCGGCGCCTCGTCGCTGCCGGGGTCCGTCGTGAGCTGGGTCGCCGTGCCGCCCGTCGCAGGCATCACCCAGATGTCCTTGTTCCCACCCCGGTCGGACGCGAACGCGATCTGCGTGCCGTCGGGCGACCAGGTGGGATGGAGATCCGAGCCGGGATCGGACGTGATCTGGACCGGCGTGCCCCCCTCGGCCGGGATCACGTAGATGTCGCTGTCCTTGACGTAGGCGATCTGGGAACCGTCGGGCGACCACGCGGGCAGGCGGTCGTTGGCGGACTGGTCTTCGGCGAGCAGCGTGGGCGTGCCTCCTCCCGCGGGAACCAGCCACAGATCTCCGTTCGAGTCGCCCCCATCGATGCGCGAGCTGAAGACGATCTGGCTCCCGTCCGGCGACCAGTCCGGGTGTCGATCGAACAGGGTGTTCGTGGTGATCTGAAGGACCGGGCCGCCCGAATCCGAGACCACCCAGAGATCGAGGTTTCCGGCACGGTCCGAGTCGAAGGCGATCTCCGACCCGTCCGCGGACCAGGCCGGCCTCTGATCGGATGCGGGATCGCTGGTGATCTGCAGCTCGAATGGTGTGGTGTCCAGCACCGTGATGTTCACGGCGTCGGAATCGTTCGCGGGATTGTCGTCGGCCTGGACGGAAGCCGTGATGGTGGCCGTGTTCGTGATCATCGTTCCGGCGGTACCGGAGTCCACGATCGCGGTGATGATGAGCGTGTCACTCGCCGCGGTCACCATGTTGCCGACCGACCAGACCCCGGTGCCGTCATTGTAAGAGCCCTGGGACGCGGTCGAGGAACCGTACGTCACCCCGACGGGCAGGGCGTCCGTCACCTCGATCCCGATCGCGGTGAAGGGCCCGTTGTTCACGAGGACGATCGTGTACTCGATGGTGTCGCCCTCGTTCGGAGTCGGATCGTCCACCGTCTTGGTGACGCCGAGGTCAGAGCTCTGAACGACGATGTCGGTCGAGTCCGAATTGTTGCCGGGGACGGGATCCGTCTGGTCGGAAGCCGTGACGGCCGCGGAATTCGTGATCTGCGACCCTCCGGTGCCCGCGTCGACGGTTGCGGTGAGCGTCAGGGTGTCGGACGCGGCCACCTCCAGACCGGACAGGCTCCATATTCCCGTTCCGCTCACGTAGGCACCCTGCGTCGCCGCACTGGAGACGTACGTCAGGCCGGCCGGCAACACGTCGGTCACTTCGATGTTCGTGGCCGCCTCCGGACCGGAATTGGACAGGACGACCGTGTAGCTGACCGTCTCCCCCTCGTTCGGGAAGGAGACGTCGACGGTCTTGACCACGGCCAGATCCGATCCGACGGGCGGCTCCACCGTGATGGTCGCGGAGTCCGAGTCGTTGGCCGGGTTGCCGTCCGACTGATCGAGGAGGGCGACGCTCGCGGTGTTCACGATCGTCGAGTCGCCGGTCCCGGCGTCGACCGTGGCTTCAATGGCCAAGGTGTCGGAGACCGCCGCGTCGATGCTGCCCAGAATCCAGACCCCCGTGCTGCTGATGTAGACACCGTTCGTCGTGCTGCTGGAGGCGTGGGTCACACCGTCCGGAAGGAGATCGTTCACCTGGACGTTCGTCGCCGTGTCCGGTCCGTTGTTCGTCAGCACGACCGTGTAGTGGATCGAGTCGCCCTCGGCCGGCGTCGGATCGTCCACCGCCTTGGTCACGGCGAGGTCGGACCCATGGACGGTGATTCCTGCAGAGTCGGAATCGTTCGCCGGGTTGATGTCGGGCTGGTCGGAATTCGTGACGGTGGCGGTGTTCACGATGACTAACCCGCCGGTGCTCGAGTCGACGGATGCCGTGATCGCGAGGGTGTCCGGATCGGAGACGGCCACCGTGCCCACCGCCCATATCCCCGTCCCAACGTCGTAGGAGCCCTGAGTGGTGCTGGCCAGGAGAATCGTCACCCCAGTCGGGAGGGAGTCCGTGACCTCGACCCCGGTGGCGGTGTCGGGACCGAGGTTTTCGAGGACGACGGTGTAGACCACCGTGCCACCTTCCTCGGGAGTCGGGTCGTCGACGGTCTTGGTGACGGCGAGGTCGATGGCGATCACGGTGATGTCGGCGGAGTCGGAGTCGTTCCCGGGGTTCGGGTCCGCCTGGTCGGAGGCGGTGATGGTCGCGGTGTTCGTGATCGTGGTGCCGGCGGTCCCCGCGTCCACGGTCGCGGTGATCGCCAGGGTGTCGGGGGTGGAGACCGGGACCGTGCCGATGGTCCAGACGCCGGTGACGTCGTCGTAGGTGCCCTGGGTGGTCGTGGCCGAGACG
>JALGZR010000156.1 GCA_025774805.1 bacterium | reverse complement strand
TGTATCGCCGGCTGAGTGAGATTCAGGAATCATCGAGCGCTTCGGATGAGCCCTCCACCTACCTGGTCCACGATATCGAGTCCGGCGCGCTGCGAATCGAGTGGAGTCACCCGGAGTTCCGGGAGGACCGATGGGTCGAGGCGATTGAGCCTCCGATCGACCTCTTCATCTACGGAGCCACGCCGCTTGCTCTCCGAGTCGCCCGGTGCCTGGAGGACCACGAGTTCCGGATCCATGTCGCCGACGGACGCCCGATGTACCTGGAGACCTTTGCGGCGATTTCCTTCGTCCGGCGGTACCGGGACTTCGACGCGTTTCCGCCGGGTGCATGGCTCCTCGTCGTTTCGCACCTGTACGAGCGGGACCGGGACGTTCTCCAGCGGGCGATCCGTGACCGGTGCCCCTACATCGGGTTTTTGAGTTCCCGGGCGCGGCGGGACCGGATCTATCGAGAACTGGAGGCGAAGGGGATTTCTCCGGCCGATCTCGAGCAGATCTCCTCACCCGTCGGTATCGAACTGAACTCGAAATCGGATCCCGAGATCGCCATCAGCATCGCGGCGGAACTCGTCGAGTTCAAGAACCGTTCGGGAGGTCCGGCCCTCCGGGAACGGGATGGGGTCCACCCCCGGTCGTTTCACCGTCACGACGCGCGTCCAGATGGAAGGCGGGAAAAGAAATGATCGCGGGGATTCTTCTGGCCGCGGGGAGGGGTCGTCGGTCCGGCTCGAACAAGCTGCTGATGAGCGTCGGGGGATGGCCGCTCGTCGCCCGGTGCGTGCGGAACTGTCTCGCCTCCCGTCTCCCGAGGCTTCACGTCGTCGTCGGGACCGGAGACGTCGATGTGGAGGAGGCGGTTCGCCGCGCGGCCGGCGACGATACCCGGATCCACATCGTCCGGAAGCGTGAACCCGACCAAGGGATGATGGGGTCTCTCAAAATGGGGATCCGGTCCCTCGCCGATCCGTGCCGGGCGATGATGGTCCTTTTGGCGGACATGCCGCTCGTCACGGCGCAAATCATAGACAACCTCCTCGACGCCTTCGATCGGCACGCCCGCATCATAGTACCGGAGTGCGAGGGAGAGGTGTTCCATCCCCGGATCATTCCGGCGCGGTTCTTCCCCGAGTTTCTCCGCCTGGACGACGACGATCGGGGCACGCACGTTCTCGACAGGCACCGGGGTGCGATCTATCGGTTGAAGTTCAAGGGACGGCACCACTTCATCGACGTAGACCGTCGGGCCGACCTGAAAGCGATCGTGAAGCACCTCGAGGCCGATCCCGGCTCGAATCGGGAATCCTGAGTGATCTGTCCGCCGCTTCCGCACGATGCGGGGCGGTGGAATGAAACGACATCGAATCGGAGGTGTGCCATGGCGCCCATTCCCCTGACGGTCAACGGTCGAATTCATCGGGTCGACGAAGAACCGGACACGCCCCTGCTCTGGGTTCTCCGGGACTCTCTGGGCCTGACCGGCACGAAGTACGGATGCGGGATCGGAGTTTGCGGCACCTGCACCGTGCATGTCGCCGGGGAGGCCGTCCCGTCATGTTCCATTTCGGTCGAGAGTGTGGCCGGAAAGGAGATCACGACGATCGAAGGCCTTTCGCCGGGCGGGCGACATCCCCTCCAGATCGCATGGCTCGAGGAAGAGGTCTCCCAGTGCGGGTACTGCCAGCCGGGCCAGATTATGAATGCGGCCGCACTCCTGGCCAGGTCTCCGGAACCATCGGAGGCCGAGATCGTCGAGGCGATGGCGGGGAATCTCTGCCGCTGTGGAACTTACCTCAGGATCCGTCGCGCGATTCACCGCGTGGTCCGGGAAGGAGGTGCCCGATGAGAATCGAGGAGGAAATCCGCCGGATGACCGGGATGGACCGAGCGATGCACCGGGCCTCTCTGGCCAAAGGAACGACGTTGAACCGCCGGGACTTTCTGAAGGTCTCCCTGACGGCGAGCGGCGGGCTTCTGATCGCCTGGAACATCCCCCGCGTGGCGGCGGAGGCGGTCGATGCCGCGGGCGTATTCCAGCCGAACCCTTTCGTCCGGATTGATCCGGACGACACCGTGACGATCTGGGTCGCGAAGTCCGAACTGGGACAGGGGGTCCGGACCGCCCTGCCGATGATCGTGGCCGAGGAACTGGAGGCGGACTGGTCGAAGGTTCGTATCGAGCAGGCCCCGGCCGACCCGAAGTACGGCGGTCAGGGAACCGGCGGAAGTCACAGCGTGCAACAGTCGTGGGTGATGCTCCGGCGGGCGGGAGCGGCGACGCGTGAAATGCTGATCGAAGCCGCCGCCCGCACCTGGAAGGCCGAACCGGCGACATGCCGCGCCGTAAACGGCGCTGTCGAACATGCACCGACCGGCCGGCGGATGACGTACGGCGCGCTCACCGCCACCGCCGCAGGTATCGAACCTCCGGAGAACCCGCCCCTCAAGGATCCGACCGATTTTCGCATCGTCGGCCGGAGCATGAAGCGGATCGACGGGCCGAAAATCGTAGACGGAAGCGCCGTCTACGGCATCGATGTCCGGATCCCGGGGCTGCGGTACGCCACCATCGCACGCTCTCCCGTCTGGGGAGGGCGGATGGTCCGTTTCGAAGAATCGCGGGCGATGGCGGTCCGGGGGGTTCGGGCGGTGATTCCGGTTGAGCCGCTGGGTCCCTCGGCCAGCACCTGCGGGGGCATCGCGGTGATCGCGGAGACGCCCTGGGCGGCCATCCGCGGCCGGGAGGCGCTTAAGGTGGAGTGGGACGATGGAGAATACGGGTCCCTAACGACCGAGTCGATTCGTCGGCTCTTTCGGGAGAAAGCGGGGGAGGAGGGGATCCCGCTGCACCGCGTCGGTGACCCGGAAGCGGCCGGACGAAGCGCCGTTCGGCGAATCTCGGCCGATTATGAGCTCCCCTACAACGCGCACGCGACGATGGAGCCGATGAACTGCACGGCGAACGTCCGTAAAGATGGATGTGAAATCTGGGCGCCAACCCAGTTTCCTCGCTGGTCTCAACACGAGGCCTGTCAGCTGACCGGACTCCCCCCCGAAAAGGTCACGGTCAATGTCCCCCTGATCGGCGGCGGATTCGGCCGTCGGATCAATCCGGACTATACGGTCGAGGCCGTCCAGCTCTCGCGGGCGATCGGTGAGCCGGTCCAGGTAATATGGACGCGCGAGGACGATGTCCGGCACGACCGTTACAATCCGGCGTGTCTGCAGCGACTCACAGCCGCTCTCGACGACCAGGGACGGCCGGTCGCCTGGATCCACCGCATCGTCGAGCCCGGATACGGGCCTTTCGTCGATCCGGAGTTCGACGGGACGATCGATCCCACACAGCAGGCGGTTCCCTTCTTCCCCTATGACATCCCGAACGTTCAGCTCGAATACGTCTTCGCCGACGTGCGGGTGCCGATCGGATACTGGCGTTCCGTCGACAAACAACGTTACGGATTCGCCATGGAAAGCTTCGTCGACGAGCTCGCGGCCGCCGCCGGGGTGGATCCGCTCGAGTACCGGTTGACGATGCTCCGCTCCGCTCGCGAGATCCGGTACGGCGATCGATTATTGCAGACCGAACGTCAGAAGCGGGTACTGGAGCTGGCGGCGGAGAAGGCGGGATGGGGGCGCACGCTTCCGGATGGTCACGCGTTGGGCATCGCCGGCTACCCCTATATATCCTGCCAGAGCTACGCGGCGGAGGTCGCGGAAGTCTCGATATCGGATACCGGGCGCCTCTCGGTTCACCGCGTCGTCTGTGCCGTGGACTGCGGGATCGCGGTCAACCCCGATACGATCCGTGCCCAGATCGAGGGGGGCGTCGTTTTCGGCCTTTCAGCGATTCTCTATCCGCAGATCACGATCCGCGACGGCCGGGTGTCGGAGGGCAATTTCGACGACTACGAGATCCCGGTCATGGACGTTTTACCCGACG
>JALGZR010000086.1 GCA_025774805.1 bacterium | reverse complement strand
ACGACCACAACACCGGCCGCCGCGATCAAACCGTAGACCGCGATCTCGAACAGGATCTGGACATCGGCGACCGCTTCCGTGGAAAGGGTCGGATCGCGACTCCGGAACTTGGTACCGGCGAGAAGTACGAAAAAGACGAGGACCGCCACCATCTCCCGGGGACGGCGCTCCGCGGCCATCAGGACCGCGAGAATCAGCGCTCCCGACACGGCGAGTGCTACCGCCGGGAGCGGGTTCCAAACCGTGGCCAGCGCGAGCAGGACTGCTCCGGCGAGAAAAACCGCGGGGCGCCCGCCGTCCGAGATCGCGGCCAACCTCATGAGGCGCTCGTCACCGTTCGGGGCACACGAGCCATCGCGCGAGCCTGACGATCACCGGGTAGCGCGGTCTGCGGCGTCGCGTGCACGATCAGGGCTCGTAGCGGCGGACCCGGATCCCCTGCAGAAGCGTGTGCCAGAGGAAGCGGGGATTGTTGACGAGGTAGCGCCCGGCCAGCCTACGCGGCTCGGAGAGCAGGCGGAACAGCCACTCGAGTCCGCCGTGCTGCATCCAGAGCGGAGCCTGAGGCTTGAGCCCGGCGTGGAAGTCGAAGGCGGCCCCGACTCCGATGAGCACGGGAGCGGTGAGGTCGTCGACGTGGGTCGCCATCCATCGCTCTTGCTTCGGCGTGCTGAGCCCGACCCACACGACGTCCGGGCGAGCCTCGTTGATCCGTCTCACGATGTCCGCATCCTCTTTCGGGGAGAGGGACCGGAAGGGCGGCGAGTATCCCCCCACGATGTTGAGACCCGGGAAGCGCCGGCCGAGCCGGCGGGCCAGCCGCTCGGGGACGCCTTCCGCCCCTCCGTACAGGTAGTGACGGGTACCACGCGCGATCGATCGCCGGCAGAGGGCCAGCATCAGGTCGGGGCCGTAAACGCGTTCGACGTGCCGGAAGCCGTGAAGTCGACTCAACCAGACGAGCGGCATCCCGTCGGGAGTGACCAGACCGGCGCGATTGTGGATCTCTCTCAGCGAAGGATCCTGGAGGCTCTCCATCACTCCGTGCACGCCCGTGACGCACACGTAGCCGCCCGTCCCCGCATCGATCCAACCCTCGATGATCCGCAGCGCTTGGTCGAAACCGAGGGCGCACACCCCCACCCCGAGGACGTTCACCCGCGCGACCTCGCCTCCGCCGTCCCGGCCGGGGGTGCACGAGTCCGACGCCCGGGATCCCATGAATCACGCGCTCCGAGCCCGAGGGCTCCGCGCTTCGGCGTCGAGCTTCTCCCGGACTTCGCCCTCGATCCAACGGTAGGTTCGCGCCAGTCCTTCCTCGAGGGAGATCTCGGGCTCCCAGTCGAGAACCTCGCGCAGCCGCGTGTTGTCCGAGTTGCGTCCACGCACGCCCTGGGGTCCCGGTACGTGCCTCCTCGAGATCCGGATTCCCGCGACCCGAGCGATGATCGTCGCGAGCTCGTTGATGCTCACGAGTCGATCCTGTCCCAAGTTCAGCGGCTGGTGATGACCGGAGCGCATGAGCTTGTGGAGGCCGGCGACGCAATCGTCGATGTAGCAGAAGGACCGGGTCTGCTCGCCGTCTCCCCAGATCTCGATCTCGTGGTCGCCGGTGAGCCGCGCTACCGCGATCTTGCGGCAGAGGGCCGCGGGAGCCTTTTCGCGCCCCCCCTCCCAGGTTCCGAGCGGACCGAAGATGTTGTGGAATCGTACGATTCGCGTCTCGATCCCCGTCTCCTCCCGGTAGTGGCGGCAGAGGTGTTCCGAGACCAACTTCTCCCAGCCGTAGGCGTCCTGCGGCTGGGCCGGATACACGTCCTCCTCCTTCAGAGGCACCACCTCGGTCTCGGTCTGACGGTACTCGGGGTAGACGCAGGCGGAGGACGTGAAGAGGTAGCGACCGGCTCCGTTCTGCCGCGCGGCCTCCAGAGTGTGCGTGTTGATCAGGATGTTGTTGTGGAGGATCTCGGCATGGTGCGCGGAGATGAACCCCATGCCCCCCATGTCGGCGGCGAGGGCGTACACCTCGTCGATGTCCGCCGTCGCCGCGAGGCAGTTGTCCCACCGGCGTAGATCGAGAATCAGGAACTCGTCGGCCCGGGACGGAGCGAAATGGGGATGCACGAGATCCACCCCTCGCACCCAGTAGTCCATGCCCTTCAGGTACGAGACCAGATGATGGCCGATGAACCCTCCCGCTCCCGTCACCAGAACGCGTGTCTCCGACATGGTTCGCTCCTTTCCCGGTGTCTATTCCCGCCTCGGGTCGCTCGCCGCCAGACGCTCTTCGACGGCCCGAGAACCGGCCCCGGCGCCGACCGACGGAACGAGTGATGGCGCGCCCCCAGCGGCCCGAATCGGGTCCTGTCCTCTCCAGCGCTGACGGATTCTCCGGAAGAGCATCCCGAGCGTGGCGAACACGGTCTCCACCAGGATCATCGCGTCGAGCAGAAGCGATCGATGGTGGATGTAGTAGAAGTCGTATTCGATGTTCTCGTGGATCTGGGCGTGCCGGTCGGGGCTGAGCTGCCAGACTCCGGTGATCCCCGGCTTGACCTCGAGCCGGCGCCTCTGGAGCTCGGTGTACGTGTCGACGATGAATGCCATCTCGGGTCGAGGTCCGACGAGGCTCATCTCTCCGCGGAAAACGTTGAGGAGCTGGGGAAGCTCGTCGAAGCCCGAGGTCCGGAGAATGCGCCCGAGGCGCGTGATCCGGGGATCATGGTCGCTCGCCGGTGAGTAGTCGTACGGGGCGGCGTCCAGGTCCATGGTTCGGAACTTGTAGATTCGAAAGGGCTTCCCGTTCTGCCCGATGCGCTCCTGGTGAAAGATGACCGGTCCACGGGAACCCATCCGGAGAGCCAGGTAGGCCAGAATGAGCAGGGGCGCGGTGAGAACCAGAAGAGCGAGCGAGCCGCAGAGGTCGAAGATGCGCTTGGCCGCCCGATACGCTCTTCGCGGGGTCGGAGGATGTGGTCGAAGAACGGGCAGCGCCCCGAGATCCTCGAGGCACAGCCTGTCCACCCCCGGATCCGCGAACCGGGGAACGATCCCGACGGCGACGTCGATCCGGCGGGTCAGCTCGAACATCTCATCGACCGCCTCGGCGCCGACGGTCGTCTCATCGATGAGAAGCTCGTCCACGTCCAGGTCCCCCACGATCGTCTCGATGTCCTTCGTTCGACCGACCACCCGGCACCTGTCCATCGTGCGCGCCGTGGCGCCGTTGCCCAAGGGAACGTACGTGGCCATCGGCGAGGTGTCGTCGACGAAGCCGACGACGGTCCGGTCCGTGTGGTGAGCGTCGAGGATCTTCTTGACCACGAGTCGGCCCATCTCGCCGCACCCGACCACGAGCACGCGCCGCCCGGTCCCCTGCCGCAGCCGCCTCGTGCGCGACACGCACGCGACGACCCGCCGAGAGAGGACGGTGAGGGCGATCGATCCGGCGAGGGAGAGGAGGACCGCGGCGCGGTCGCCCGGGATGTTCAAGAGGAAGAGAAGCGCCAGATAGAACGCCGAGGAGATGAAGAACGCTTTGACGGTCTGACTCATCTCCCAGAGGTTCAGAACGCTCGCACGGGTGCCGTACAGTCCGTGGCGCCAGAAGGCGGTAAGGAGAAGGAGGAAGAAGAGAGCGAAGAGGGCGGCGAAGTGCCCGGGGGGAACCGGCTCGACGACCGGCCGGATGATCGGCCAGGGAATCAGAGAATGACCGACCGCGAAGCCGACGAGCGAGGACGCCGCGTCCACGAGCACCCGCTCCGCGATCCGGACACCGGCCCGGCGCCCGGGGGAGGCGCCCAGCCCCTGCGGGGGAGGTGAGGAATAGTCCCGCGCGGGTCGTATCCGGAACGCCGACAGCATCTATCTCCCCGCCGCCGTGATGATTGCCGCACCGGAGATAAACGCTCCGACGAGAATGCCGCTGTGACGGGACAACCAGCTCCGCTGGGGGATGATGATCTGGTCCCCGGAGCGGAACGGACCCAGCGCGGTGATGTCATTGTCGAGGGAGACCCGAAGCCGACGACGACCCCGCCGGATCTCGACCTCCCGAGTCTTTCCCTGGGAGGTGGGGCCGCCGCCGAGCGCGATGATGTCGGCGAGATCCAGAGTGGCGTCGATGTGATAGAGCCCGGGACGCCTCACCTCTCCCAAGATGCCCACCCGGCGGAGAAGCGTGACGCGGATCTCTTGATTCGGAAACTGGGTGGCGTAATCCCTCAAAGCGTCCTGCTTGAACGCGGTGGTCGGAACCCCGACCACCTCCCGAACTCCCAAAAGCGGGAGGACCACGGTTCCTTCCTCGTCGATCGGGTACTCACCACTGAGCTGGGGCTCGCGCCACGAATGGACGGCGATGGCATCGCCGGGTTCGAGCCCTTCGCCTTCGCCGCGAATCGAGGGGTTTCCGCGCGCGTACGGAGGATCGGCCGCGACGTGAGTCGCGCCGCCCACGGTGGAAAGGGTCAGGACGAAGACCAGGGCCCGGACCCACCGGGCGCTCACCGTTCTTTGCCGGATCCGGATCATGGCTCGGTCCCTCGGTGTGGGTAGTAGTAGCGACTCATGCTGCCGCGAGGGAATGGAACGTCGTTCAGAACCGCTCCGACCAAGTGGGCGTGTGCGCGCCTCAAACGCTCGACCGTCTGCTCGATCGACTCGCGGTCCGTGACTCCGCCGCGAACGACGAGCAGAACGGCGTCCACGGTGGCCGCGATTTCCGCTGCGTCCGTGAAGATGCTGAGTGGAGGCGTGTCCACGATGACGAGGTCGAATTCCTCGCTCATTCGACTCAGAAGCGCCCGAAACTCCGGAGAGCTCAGCAGCCCGGCCGCATTGAGGGTCGGGGTGCCCGCGGGAAGGACCGAGAGCCACGCTCCCTCCACCTGGACCTCCTGAATGAGTCCTCCCGGCTCGGCTCCATTGGCCAGAACGTCGCTGAGGCCGGGCGAGGATGTGGGAAGGTCGAAGAACCGGGCCACTCCGCAGCCCCGCAGGTCTGCGTCGATCAGGAGGGTCCGAACGAACGCCGACCCACGGACGATGCCGAGGTTGCACGCGGTGAACGTCTTCCCTTCGCCCCGGCCGGTGCTGGTCACCGCAACGGTGCTCACTCGGTCGAGGCCGAGCTCGCGGGAGGCGAAACTGAGATCGGACGCGAGACCGCGTATGGCCTCGACGGCCACGTACGCGAGCTCACCGTTCCGCCTCGCGGACCGTCCCGCCAGCGGGAACGAAGAAGCGGCGGGCTGCCCATCGATGGCGGGCATCTGGGGCAGGGGGCCGGTGCGCCTCAGACTCGGGATGAGGGTGAGCACGGGCAGTCCGGTCCGCCGTTCCACTTCCTCCCGGTCGTGGCCGAGAACGGCGCCCGCGGCCAGGTTCTTCGGGTAGCTGGGTGACGCCGGGCGGGACGGGAACAGCGCCGTGCCCACCACCCGGACGTTCGGGAGGTTGACCGCCTGGGCGACCTCGGCCTCGCGGAGCCGGGTCTCGAGAAGTCGATGCAGATCTCCCAGGAGCTTCGTCTCGCGCTCGAGTCGGGCGGAGGTGATCCTCTGCGTGGGGATCACGCCGAGACTGGCCTGGCTCCTCCGGAGCGTCTCGTCGAGGGAGTGGACCTGTGCCGTGAGCGCCTGCTCGTAAGCGATCACGATCTGGTGCAGATCGCGCTCGATTCCGGCGATCCGGTCGTCGACGGCCGCGAGGTCGGCGTTCAGGGGGCTTCGCCGCACGGCGAGCTCGCTCCGACGATTCTCCAGCTCGGTGAGACTCGTCAGGAGCTCGGTGATGGCGGGGTTCTCCAAGAACGTGGGAAAGCTCGCGAGCTCGCGAAACTTCCGGCTCCCCCTCTCATCGGCCTCGATCTTCCGGACGAGCGCGGCCAGCGCCGACCGCTCGGCCTCGAGCTGGTCGCGCTGCTCGCGAGCCCGGCTGAGCTGACGGACTCCCTCGGACGCCCGATCCGCGAGGGCGACCACGTTGTTCTCGCGCTCGTAGGTCTCGAGTCGCGCCTCCGCCTCGGCGAGCTGCTGGCCCACGCGGGTCACCTGCTCTCGGAGGAACTTGGCGGTCACCGTTGCCTCGGCGCGCTGGAGCTCGGTCCGCAACTCGACGTAGCTCTCGAGCACGGTCGAGCAGAGCGCGTGGGCTTCCGTGGGAGTCGAGCCCCGGCAGGCCAGCTCGACCAGGGTGGCGTCGCGCTGGGGCCGTCCCACGCGGACCCGTTCCAGGGTCTGCTCGACCGCCTCGGCGAACGGCAGGATCCGGACGGTGAGGGAGACGGGACCGGTGGAATCGAAGAGAGTGGCCCCGATGCGAGCGAAGCCGAGGGTGGGGGGGTCGAACTCCGTGGTCACGCGGTGGCCCGTGGTCCTCTCGCTGATGAGAGGCCGGTCTCCGGCGTTCCACTCGAGATCGTAGGTCCCGGGCACGGCGTCGGGCCCGGCCGTGAGCGATTCGAACTCGCCGGCCCGTTCCGCGCTCCCCGCGGAGGCCTCGACGACGACGTGCAGGTCCAGTTCGTCGACGGCCTGCTCGATGACGGGACGGCTCTTGATCAACTCGATCTCGGTCTCGACGCGACTGACCTGTCCCAGCCTCTCGAGAATCTCGAGGGAGGACGATCCCCCGTCCTCGCCGCGGGGCTCGACCAGAATCAGGGCCGTGGACTCGTAGCTGGGCGGCCAGAAGTAGGTGAGCACCGCGACGGCGGCCAGCACGGCGAGCATCGAGAGGGACACCGACCGCCAGCGCCGAAGGACGGCGCCGAGCGACAGTCCCCCCTCCACGGAGGACGAGGACCCCGGACCGGCCAGGTCCCGGCGTCGCGGCGGTAGAGGCCTCGGCGCGAAGCGCCGGGTCGCCGGCAGCCGAGAGTGGGTGAAAGGCATTCAGGTTCACCGTACTGACAGGAGCGGACGATCAACGTTAGCATCTTCCTCGAACAATTGATAGCTCGAAGAAGTCACATGCGGCGCGAGATATGTCATAGAAAGTGAGTGTTTGCATATGATTGCCGATCCTATTGCCCGATGGGACAATGCGACCGAGCTGTTATCGAGTTGAATTGAATGTCTATGACTTCAGGCTGTTGTGATGTGTCCAAGCTCAATGATATGATCACACGAGGGTCAGAATTCCGATCTCGCGGGAAAGCCGTTCACTTCCGAGAGCACCGGGATGCCCCCCCGATCGACCCGGCCGCGCGGATGTCCCGGAACGGCCGATCCGACCGAAACGGACGACACGGGGAACGAGTTCGCCCCTGAGAAGCCGGATCCGAGAACCCGACCATGAACGTCCTGCGCCTCCTTCCCAGATTTCGTGAAGCCTATCGCGAGCTGCCGAAGCTGGAAGCTCGCGAGCGCTGGTCGCGAGAGGAGATCGAGAGCTTTCAGCTCGAGCGCCTGAACGCGGTCTGGGCGCACGCCATCGCCCACGTTCCGCACTATCGGCGCCTCCGCCGGGAGAGGTCGGGAGACCCGGGCCTTCCCGACCGGTTCGAGAGCCTCGACGAGTTCCGGAAACGGGTGCCGATCCTCGTCAAGCCACAGGTCCGATCCGCGACTCGGGCCTTCCTCTCCGAGCAAGCGGAGCCCGGCAGGTGGCACCGAACCGGGGGATCGACCGGAAGCCCGATGCGGATCTACTGGTCGATGAAGGCCCACCGGGAATCGCTGCGGGCGCAATACCGATTCCACGACGCCTGGGGGCTCGACATCCTGGAGCGCGAGGCCTACTTGTGGGGCCACAGCGCTCAGTTCGCCCCGGGCTGGGAAGGGCGGCTGGTGAGATTTCGCCGGCCCCTCGAGGACCGCCTTCGCGGCAGGCTTCGACTGTCGGCCTACCGGCTCGGGCGGGACGATCTCCGGCGCTACCTGCGGCGCATCGCCGCATTCCGGCCGGCCTCGATCTACGGATACAGCAGCGCCCTCGACCTTTTGGCCCGAGAGGCCGAGATCGAGGGCTATCAATGTGACTCGTTGCGGCTCTTCCGGCTCACCGGGGAGCCCGCCTTCCCCCACATGGTCCGCAGAATCGAGGACCAGTTCGGCGTCCCGGCGGTGGTCGAATACGGATCCCACGAGTGCGGCATCACGGCGTGCGAGATGCCCGATCGAACGCTGCGGCTCCGCGACGACCGGGTGCTGGCCGAGACCGTTCGGCGCGACGACGGCCGGTACGACATTGTCCTCACCGTGCTCGACAACCCGTCGTTTCCCCTTCTTCGATATGCGATCGAAGACACCACCGATGCGCCGATCGAGCCCCCCGAACGGGGATTTGCCACGCTGTCGAACGTCTCCGGGCGAAACAACGACCTCGTCATCAGCCGCTCCGGCCGGCATCTCCACTCTTCGACGTTCGACGGCCTCTTCAAGTACGGAACCACCGCGGTCCGCCGTTTCCGCGTGCGCCAGCGGTCGGACGGCACGCTCGCCGTCGCCCTGGAACTGGACGACCCGTTCGCCGCGATCGACTTCCGCGGCCTGGAGCGAGATCTGGTCGAAGTCGTGGAAGGCTATCCGGTCACGATCGAAACTGTCGAGAGCCTCCCCCTGACCTCGGCCGGCAAGCACCGGATGGTCGTCTCCGACCTCGTCGACGCGGCGGGAAACGGGAGAGAGCCGGTGGCCGGGCGGGCGGTACGGGAGGGAGAGGAGGCGGGTGGATCTTCGACCCCCGGCACGACGGCGGCACGGGCCGCAGTCCACTCGACGCCTCGGTCGTCGCCCCCCGAGAACGAATTGTCCGCGAGAGCGAAACGCCTCCGCACGCTCCTCGACAGTCCCGAGCTCTCGTTCATCATGGAGGCGCACGACGGGCTGAGCGCCAAGATCGTGGAGGAGGCGGGATTCGAGGCGATCTGGGCGAGCGGACTCGCGATCTCCGCCGCTCTCGGAGTCCGCGACTCGAACGAGGCGAGCTGGACGCAGGTCCTGGAAGTGCTCGAATTCATGAGCGACGCCACGCGACTTCCGATTCTCGTAGACGGAGACACCGGTTACGGGAACTTCAACAACATGCGGCGGCTCGTGCGCAAGCTCGAGCAGCGAGGAATCGCCGGAGTCTGCATCGAGGACAAGACGTTTCCGAAGACCAACAGCTTCATACGGGGGACGAGTCAGCCCCTGGCGGCCATCGAGGAGTTCTCCGGCAGGATCCGGGCGGGAAAGGAAGCGCAGTCCTCGAGTGACTTCGTGATCGTGGCCCGGGTGGAGGCGTTCATCGCGGGATGGGGTCTGGCCGAGGCCCTCAAGCGGGCGGAAGCCTACCGGCAGGCCGGTGCCGACGCGATCCTGATCCACAGCGCGAAGGCCCACCCCGGGGAGGTTCTCGCGTTCAAGCGGGAGTGGGGCAGTCGGCTTCCGGTCGTGATCGTGCCCACGAAGTACTACTCGACCCCGACCGAGATGTTTCGTGAGGTGGGATTCTCGGCCGTGATCTGGGCGAACCACATGATCCGGTCGTGCATCACCGCCATGCAGCGGAGCGCACAACAGATCTTCGAGGATCAGTCCCTGATCAACACCGAGGACCGCATCAGCTCCGTGGCCGAGATCTTCCGGCTACAGGGAGCGCAGGAGCTCACGGAGGCCGAGAAGCGCTACCTGCCCCGCAACGCCGACGTGACGCGCGCGATCATCCTCGCCACGGAGCAGGGACCGGAACTCGGTGCGCTCACCGAGGATCGGCCCAAGGCCATGGTCGAGATCTCCGGAGCGTCGATTCTCTCCCATGCCGTCGAGACCTATCGCGCGACGTCCATTCGCGACATCGCGATCGTGCGCGGCTACCGGAAGGAGGCCGTCAATCTCGATGGAGTGAAGTACTTCGACAACGACGATGTCGAGAACACCGGGGAGGCCTTCTCGCTCTCCCGGGCGGCGCCGGCCCTGCAGGGGCGGTGCATCATCTCCCCCGGCGACGTCCTGTTCAAGAAGGTCCTCCTCCAGGAGCTGATGGAGACCGAGGACGACTTCGCCGTTCTGGTCGACGCGGACTGGAAGGAAGGGCAGAATCGGAAGCGCGCCGGGGGGGCACAGTACGTGAGCTGCAGCGAGCCCTGTTGCCGTTCCTCCGCCTTCCGGGAGATCACCCTCACCGATATCGGAAGCTCCCTCGATCCCGATCGGATCCACGGCGAATGGACGGGTTTCCTCGCCGTGTCGGACAACGGGGCCCACCACCTGCGGGCGCTTCTCTCGGAGGTCGCGTCGACTTCCGAGGCCCGCTCGTCGATGGACTTGGCCGGACTCGTGCGCCGGATCTCGGAATCGGGGAAGGCCGTGCGAGTGATCTACACCACCGGGAACTGGCTCGGCATCGAGAGCGTCGACGACGTGCTCCAGGGAAGCTCCTTCCGATGATCGAGGCCCAGGCTCTTCTCGACGAGCTGAAGCGCGCGGGTTTCGGTCTCTTCACCGGTGTGCCCTGCTCTTACCTGACCCCGGTCATCAACGCCGTGATCGACGATCCGGAACTGCGGTACGTGCCCGGGGCGAACGAAGGCGACTGCGTCGCGATCGCCTGCGGCGCGGAGCTGGGTGGTGTGCGCAGCCTCGTCATGTTCCAGAACTCGGGCTTCGGCAACGCGGTGAATCCGCTGACCTCGCTGACGGCGACGCTCGAGTTGCCGATTCTCGTCGTGGTCACCTGGCGTGGCCATCCCGAGCAGCCACCCGACGAGCCGCAACACCACTTCATGGGGCGTATCACGACGCGCCTCCTCGATCTGCTCGAGATTCCCTGGGAGCCTTTTCCCGACCGCCCGGAGGGGGTGGGGCCCGTCGTCGGGCGAGCGATCGCCCACATGGAGGCCCACCGCACACCGTATGCCCTGATCCTGAGCAAGGGAGCGGTGGCTCCACGCGAGCTCCGCAACGGGCCCGATCTCATCCGGGACCCCCGCCTGGAGAGCACGCCGGAGGCGGGAGCCTCTCGGACCCGGCTGGACCCGGACGCGGTGCTGGCCGCGATCCAGGAGAGCGCGATGGAGACGGACGTCCTCCTCGCCACCACCGGCTACTCCGGACGTGCGCTCTACGCGATCGATGATCGACCCAACCAGCTCTACATGGTCGGCTCGATGGGTTGCGTCTCGAGCCTCGCCCTCGGGCTCGCGTCCGTCCGACCGGAGCGGCGGGCGGTGGCGATCGACGGCGACGGAGCCGTCCTCATGAGGATGGGCGCGCTGAGCACGATCGGGCACGAGCGGCCCCCGAATCTCCTGCACGTCGTTCTCGACAATGCCGTCTACGATTCCACCGGGGGCCAGGCCACGGTGTCGCCCTCGGTCGATCTCGCGTCGATCGCGGCCGCGTGCGGCTACTCCGTCGCCACGCGGGTCGAGAGCCTCGATCATCTGCGGGAAGAGGTCTCGCGTCCCGATGCGGGTCCTCGCTTCCTGCACGTGAGAACGCTTCCCCGGAGCAACCGTCGCCTTCCTCGACCGAAGGAGACGCCGCCCGAGGTGGTCCGGCGCCTGCAATCGTTCCTGAGGGGCAACGGATGAGCATCCCGACCCGAGTGCGGCTTCTCAACCCCGGTCCGGTCACGCTCACCGAGCGGGTGCGCCGAGCGCTGCTCGGCACGGATCTCTGTCACCGCGAACCCGAGTACGCCTCGATGCAGGACGAGACCCTCGACCTCTTGCGCCGCGTCTATCCCGAGGCGGAGTCGACCCACGCGGCGGTGCTTCTCACCGGGTCGGGAACGGCGGCGGTCGAGGCGATGATCGGAACTCTGGTTCCATCGGAGAGCGGGGCGCTCGTCGTCGCCAACGGCGTCTACGGCGAGCGCATCGCCGCGATTCTCGGGGCGCAGGGGAAGCGTTCGGAGCTGGTCCGATCCGAATGGACCGCGGCCATGGACCTCGACCGGGTCGAGCGGGCGCTTCGGGAGAAGCCGAGGCCGAGTCACGTGATCGCGGTCCATCACGAGACGACGACCGGCCGGCTCAACGACGTCGCCGCCCTCGGGAGAATGTGCGCCGACGCCGGAGTCCCTCTGCTCCTCGATGCGGTGAGCAGCTTCGGCGGGGAGAGGGTCGACTTCGCGGGATGGAATCTGATCGCGTGCGCGGCGAGCGCCAACAAGTGCCTGCACGGTGTTCCCGGAATCTCGTTCGTGATCGTCCGCCGCGACGCGCTCGAGGCGACCGAGACCTTCGCGCCGGGCCTCTATCTCGATCTGCACCGCTATGCCCAGGCCCAGTCGTCGAAGTATCCGCCGTTCACCCCGGCCGTGCAGGTCGTTGCGGCGCTTCGGGAGGCGCTTCGCGAGCTCGAGGAGGCGGGCGGCTGGCGGAATCGAAACGCGGAGTACGCGAGTCGATCGGCCCGGGTGCGCCGTGGATTGCGGGGGCACGGGTACGATCTTCTGCTGGAGAGCGAGTCCGCGTACTCGAGCATCCTCACCTCGTTCCGGCTTCCCGCGGGCGTCGATTTCGACGACCTCTTCCGGTATGCCCACGAGGCCGGCTTCGTCATTTACCCGGGACAGAAGTCCCTGATGAAGTCGATCTTCCGGATCTCGGTGATGGGCGATCTCTCCACGGCGGATCTCGACGAGCTCGTGGACACGCTCGCCGCCTTTCCGAGGTGAGCCGAAGTGCTGAAAGTTCTCGCCTGCCACAATCACTACCAGAGCCCCGGCGGGGAGGACGAGTCGTTCGCGACCGAGGTCCGCCTCCTCCGCTCCCGCGGGCACGAGGTCATCACGTACACGAAGCACAACGACACGATCCGGGAGATGTCGGGATTCGAGCTCACGGGCCGCACGATCTGGAGTCGGACCGTCTACCGAGAGATTCGCGATCTGATCCGGCGGGAGCGTCCCGGAATCCTGCACTGCTCGAATCCCTTTCCTCTCCTCTCCCCCGCCCTCTACTACGCCGCGCGCCGGATGGGAGTCCCGGTCGTCCAGTCCCTCCGCAACTACCGGCTGCTCTGTCCGAGCGCGATCCTCCACCGCGGGGGCCGGATCTGCGAGGACTGCGCGGGACGAAGCGTACCGTGGCCGGGGGTCCGACACCGTTGCTACCGGGGCAGTCTCGGCGCGAGCACGGTGACGGCGACGATGGTCAGCCTTCACCGTGCGGTGGGAACCTGGAGACGCGCGGTCGACCGCTATGTCGCGCTCACCGAGTTCGCGCGGAGGAAGTTCATCGGAGGGGGCCTTCCGCCCGGAAGGATCGCCTGCAAGCCGAACTTCGTGCATCCCGATCCGGGCCCGGGCTCCGGTCGCGGAGAGTACGCCGTCTTCGCGGGGCGGCTGACGGCGGAGAAGGGCGTCCAAACTCTGCTGGGGGCGTGGTCGCGGACGCCGTCCGCCCCCCGCCTGCGGATCTTCGGAGAGGGTCCTCTCGGGGACGCCGTGCGCGACGCGGCCGCCGGTGATCCCCGCATCGAGTGGCGCGGACATCGCCCTCCGGAGGAGGTGCTCGCGGCCCTCGGGGATGCACGATTCTCCGTGATGCCCTCGGAATGGTACGAGACGTTCGGGCGGATCATCGTGGAGTCCTACGCGCGCGCCGTCCCCGTGATCGCCTCTCGCCTGGGGGCGATGGAGGAGCTCGTCGACCACGGACGGACGGGTCTTCTCTTCCGCCCCGGGGATCCGGACGACCTCGCCGCAAAGATCCGGGCCCTCGAGACGCGCGATCTCGGCCCGATGCGTGGGGAAGCGCGTCGGGAATTCGAAGAGCGATTCACCGCGGAGCCGAACTACCGGCAGCTGCTGTCGATCTACGAGTCCGCGATCGAGGCGTTCACCCCCGCTCGATCCCGGAAGGCCTCGATCTCCCGTCCTCGGTGAGGCCGGATTCCCTGAGATCGGGGGGCGAGAGCTGGTATCCTTGGCTCCTCATCCCGACTGACCGCCCGAGGCCGCCATGCTCTGTTCATTCCTGCCGCGCTCTCCGGCCTATCTCGCCCTCTCGCTGATCGGCGCCCTCGTCACTCCCGCCCGATCCCAGTTCGTCGACCGGACGATCGATTCCGGGCTGCTCTGGTACCGGACGAGCTGGGGAGCGGCGATGGTCGACCTGGACCGGGACGGCGACCTCGACCTCTACGCCGGCCACCACTTCTTCGAGCCCACCCTCTTCTGGAACGACGGCACCGGCTTCTTCGACATGTTCTTGCACGATCCGCCCTGGACCGGCTTGTCCGACCGTCACGGCGTCCTCGCCCTCTCCCTCGACTCCGACGACGATCCCGAGCTCTTCGTGACCCATGGCGGCGGAGGGGGTGCCGGAGCCGAGGCGAACGAGCTCTACCAAAACGACGGGGACGGCGTCTTCTTCCTCCTCCCCGGAGCGGCCGGCATGGACGACCCGGTCGGCCGGTCCCGATGCGCCTCGGCGGCGGACTACGACGGAGACGGGTCGGTCGACGTCTGGGTGGGCAAGGCGCCGGACGCGGTGAGCATGAACTCCCTCTTCCGAAACGACGGTTCGTTCGCCTTCACCGATGTCGCCTCCCTCGTTGGCCTCGACGAGCCGCACGGGACCGTGGGGGGCATCTGGGGCGACTATGACGACGACGGAGATCCCGACCTCCTGGTCGGCGGCGAAGAGTTCACGCGGCCGACCATCCTCTACCGAAACGACGGAGGCGTGTTCGTCGACGACACGGCGATCTTCGCCTCGGGCCTGCCGGTGATCTCCGGCGCGGACTGGGGGGACTTCGACCTCGACGGGGATCTCGATCTCGCTTTGTGCGACGGACAGACCGGGATCTTCGACGCCTACGCCGCCGGAGATACGGTCACCTTCTTCTTCAACACGCGCTACGGCGATACCGGCATCGACGGGCTCACCATCCCCGCAGGCGAGGAAATCGTGATCGCGTATCTGCGGATTCGCGGTTTCATGAACCCGGAGAAGATCTTCCTCGGCCCGTTCGGTGTGCATCCGCCCGTCGGAAGCATTATCGTCCTGACCGACGAGTACGTCGGCGCTCCCTCGTTCACCCCCGGGGAGGACCAGGGGATCTACGTGTGGCGAGCGCAAGCCGGCGGCCCGTGGGAGCTCCGCTGCTCCACGCCCTATTTGAATGCTGACAATTTCGACGGCTGGTTCACGCAGATCGAGCCCGTGCCCCACGTCACCGAGCACGACCTCGAACACCCCCCCTTCACCTCCGGTGCGCCTCGCGTCTGGCGGAACGACGGGGGGAGCTTCGTCGAGGTCTCCTCGCTTCTCGGGCTTCCCGCGGCAATGTCGAACCCGCGGGACATCTCCTGGGTCGACTACGACAACGATGGGGATCTGGACCTCCACGTCGTAGACACGGGGACGAGCGCCGATCCGAACGGTCCGGATGCCCTCTTCCGCAACGACGGCGCGTCCTTCGTCGACGTGACGACGCTGGAAGGCGTCGCGGGCAGCTCCGAGGGAATGGGCGACGGCGGCGTATGGGGAGACGTCGACGGCGACGGGGATCTCGACCTCTACCTCCTCGAGGGTACGGGGCCCCTGGCGTTCTCGTTATTCGGTCCATCCTGGCTTCTCGCGAACGAGGGAAGCCGGGGGCACTCGATCCAGATCGATCTGGTCGGTCTCGCGTCGGGCCCTACGGCTCTCGGTTCGGTCGCGACGGTCGTCGCCGGATCGAAGCGAATCGAGCGGCACGTCACCGCGAACTCGTGGCGTGGATTTCAGGATCCTGTCCGCCTTCACTTCGGGATCGGTCCGGCCACGCTCGCCGATTCGCTGATCATCGAGTGGACGTCCGGCAAAGTCGACGTCGTCACTCCGTTCCCGGAGGGCATTTGGACGCTGAGCGAGGAGGGCATTCCCACGTCGGGCCCCTCCCTCTCCCCGAGGGTCACGGGCTCCGGCTGGGCCCTCTCTCCCCTCTCCCCCCAGCCGGCGCGCTCGGACCAGGCAGTGTGTCTGGCGACCGACCGCCCGACTCGGATCGAGGTGACCGTGCACGACGTGTCCGGCCGGCGGGTGCGGCGGCTCTCCGAAGGGACGGTACCCGCCGGAACCACGACTCTCCGCTGGGACGGTCGGAACGACGCAGGGCATCCCGTTCCGGGCGGGGTCTACTTCTGGCGGGTCACCGACGGATCCCGGACTCTCGTTCGGAAAGGCGTCCGCCTCCGTTGACGGCGACGGGTCACCGGAGATCGAGAACTGCGAGTTCCGGGGAAACAACTGTACCGAAGATGGCGGTGCCGTGGTCAGCGACCGCCGATCTCTGAGCATCTCCGACTGCCTTTTCGAGGGGAACACCGCCGATGGGCACGGAGGCGCCGTGCGCAGCTATTATGACACGGTCATCCTGCAGAATGTCGTGGCGGTCGGCAATACGGCGGGCGAGTCCGGCGGCGCGGTCTCGCTCGAGGACGTCGGGTCTCAGTCCGAAATCACTTCCTGTCGAATCATCGGAAACACGGCCCAGTTCGGAGCAGGTTTGGCGGTTGCGGGAAGCGTCACGATCTCCGAGTGCGTGATCGCCGACAACGAGGCGATTCAGTTCGGTGGAGGGATCTTCTCGGTCAGTCCGTGCACGATCACGAGCTGTACGCTGGTTCGAAACCTCGGACAGATCCTCGGCGGAGGGATTCTTCATGGCGGCGAGGACGATCTCGTTCTGGAGAACACGATCGTGGCCCACAGCATGGGCGGGGGAGGGATCGGCTGCTTCCCCGGCGTATTCATCTCCGCCAGCTGTTGTGACTCGTATGGAAACGCCGGAGACGACTGGTACGGCGCGATCGACGACCAGACCGGGGTGAACGGAAACATCTCCGCGGACCCCCGGTTCTGCGACCCCGAGACGGACGACTTCCATCTCCAGTGGGGATCGCCCTGCCTTCCCGTCTACACGGGCGGCTGCGGTCTCATCGGCGCACTGGGTGCGGGGAACTGTCCGAGCGCATCGGTCGAAACCCTCACCTGGGGCGGGATCAAGGCCCGTTTCCGCGACGGTGGTCGGTGAGGGAGTGAGCAACTCTTGAACAACGACCCGGTTCTATCGTTGCGCACCCTCTGAATTCGGGGCTCTTGCTCCGGTTCACCCGATTCGGAATCACGTACGACCTGCCGCGTCTGACCTGGGGATGGGCCACGACCGGATGCAGTCGCATCTTCGGGTACTCGTACATCAACGCCGACGCGTTCTTTCAAAACAGCTACACCGTGTTCGCCGGCCACCAGTGGGATTTCCAGGCGAGCTCCGAGCACGGGAATCACAAGACCGGGATTCGCTACCGCACTCGACGGGAGGACGGGGAAAGCTACCGCTGGAGGTACGACGACGCGACCGAGATCGAGGGGAACTACTACGCCGATCCCTACTGGAAGGACCGTCAGGAGGCCCGGCTGATTCGCGGCCCGTCACCTCCGCCCACGTTCCGTTCCGTTGTCGTTCAACAGGGACACGTCGAGCCATATCCCGTCGAGGCCCGTCTCGGCGGACGGCCGGTGTCCGGGTCGGCACCCGAGCCGGCGGACGGGCGGGCGGATACTGTGCTAGCCTGCATTTCTTTCCAGGCGGTCGCGAAGGAGACGTCATGAGCTTCGATCTGACCCGCGAGCCTCTCGAGGACGCGGCCGGCCGCGCGGCCGATCTGTTCGTGGAGATCTACCGAGGTCTGGAGGACCGGCGGGTCGACCCGGGCGTCGATCGCGACGAGCTGCGGCGTCTGTTTCGACACACGCTGACCGAAGAGGGCATCGGCCTGCTCCCGACGCTCTCGGAGTTTCGGGATCGAATCCTCCCGAACAGCATGGGGACCCCCCACCCTCTCTACCTCGGGTTGGTCAACTCCTCTCCCCTCCCCGCCGCTGCGTTGGCCGATCTGCTCGTCTCCTGCCTGAACAA
The DNA here is from genome assembly GCA_025774805.1 of bacterium. GTDB lineage: Bacteria > ARS69 > ARS69 > ARS69 > ARS69 > JALGZR01. The sequence goes on along the minus strand of JALGZR010000086.1, from coordinate 5,609 downwards.
CAACGGGGGTGCCGTCCACCAGAGCCCCGCGATCAGTGCCGCCGAGCAGGAGGTCGTCCGCGTCTTCACCCGTCTGTTCGGTTTGGATCCGTCGTGGTCGGGGATGGTCCTTCCGGGAGGGACGTTCGCTACCCTGCAAGGTCTCGCTCTGGCCCGCGCGCGGCACTTCCCCGACTGGCAGGCCCGTGGCCCCGCGGCACTCGACGGGCGTCCCGTGCTCTACACCTCGCAGGCGGCTCACTTCTCGGTGACTCGCAGCGGAGTCACGGTCGGGATCGGGGACGACGGTGTGGTGGCGCTTTCCGGAACGGGGCGCGGCTCACTCGATACCGCCGCGCTCGAGGATCGGATCGAGCGCGATCGCAGCCAGGGCAGCCGACCGTTTGCCGTCGTCGCGACCGCCGGAACCACGGGCACGGGCGCGATCGACCCCCTTTCGGACATCGCCGACCTCTGTCACCGGCACGGACTCTGGTTTCATGTCGACGCCTGCTACGGCGGCGCGGCCGTCCTGCTCGACGAGTTGCGTCCCCGCCTCGCGGGAATCGAGCGGGCCGATTCCATCGCCGTCGACCCCCACAAGTGGTTCTTCATCCCGATCGCGGCGGCGCTGTTTCTCACCCGCCACGCGGAGCTCGAGTGCAGGACGTTCGCCGCCGGCGACACGTCCTACATCCCGCAGCATGGAGAGGCGGACGCGTTTCGCAGAGGCATTCCGACATCTCGTCGCTCGTCGGGCCTCGGGATCTGGATGGGATTGCGGGCGCACGGTCTGTCGGCCGTTCGCGATGCGGTTCGCCGCAACATCGAGCTGACCCGCCTGCTCGAGAGATTGCTGGCCGAGGAGGGGTTCGAGGTTCTCCCCGGGGGAGAGCTGTCGATCGCGTGTGCCAGGTGGGAGGTGGCTGAGGGTGATCCGGACGAGATCGATCGCCTCCAGACGCGGATTGCCGAAGATGTCGTTCGGTCGGGCCTGGCCTGGTTCTCGACGGCGAGGCACGCGGACCGGAACTGGCTCCGCTTCAACCTCGTCAACCTGTACACCCGGGAGAGACACATCCGCCGGCTGTCCGGTCTCGTGGCGGAGACCGCGAGGCGACTGGCCGGGGGGCCGGTCTGAGTTCGTTCCTCGATAGGCCGGCAACCGGCGCCGGGAGCGCTGTCGGCCCCGACGGTGCGGCGAATCGTGCCCTCATTTCTCTGTCGGCCCGGCCGGCGCGGCGGATCGGATTCGCCGAAAGACCCCCGGTCCGGACGGCCAGGGCACGAAGCCCTCTCCGACGGCGGGAAGAACCTCACCGCTTCCGATCACGAGAGCCCCGCCCGGCCGGAGACGGTCCTCTATCCGTCGAAGGACCTCCCGCTGTCGAGCTTCGTCGAAGTAGGTGAAGGCGAGGTTGCGACACAGGACGAGATCGAAGAGCCCGCCGGGCGCTTCCCTTCGGATGTCTCCCGGTCGGAACTCGATCGTCTCCCGGAGTGTCGGTCGGATTCGAAAATCGCCTTCGCGCGTCTCGAATGCCCGGGATCGCCACGCCGTCGGAAGCTCCCGGAGGCTGCTCGCACCGTAGTCCCCGCAGAGAGCGCGCTCCAGCAGGAACTCGTCCACGTCGGTCGCCGTGATGCGGAGCGTGCTTCCCGGAAACCGGTCCTGTACGGAGAAGCGCCAGACCATGGCGAGCGTGTAGGGCTCCTCGCCGGACGCGCACCCGGCGCTCCAGCACCGCACGTCGGGGTCCCCGCGCTCGCGCGCGATCCGAGCGAGCGTAGGAACGACGTCGTCCTCGAGAAACGCGAAGAGACGGCGATCCCGGTAGAACCGGGAGATCGTGATGCGGCACATCTCGTCGAGACGGGACCACTCGGTTGGATGTCGCTCGAGGAAGTCCTCGTAGGCCGCGACGTCCGGGAGTCCGAGCTCCCGCAGGCGTCGCCCGATTCGCTTGCAGACCTGCCGCCGGACACGCCGGAATCCGGGCCACCGCAGGTGCAGCTCCGGCAACGCTGCCTGGAGGAATCGAACGCAGTCCCTGTCGTTCATGAGGATCGCCTGCCGGTCATGGGTGGCCGTGAACCGGTCCTCGCCGGCCGCGTCCCGATCGCCGCCGACCGGGGGGTCGATCGTTGCCGGCTGCCCCCCGATCGCCGCCGACCGGTGGCCGGGATTGTGCCGCCCCTCCCCCGCCGGGTAGAATCGGATTGTCGGTCCTTGCGACCGGCATCGCCCCCACCGACCGGTCAAGGCGTCGGCGGCGTTCCTTGCCCGACGCCCCTCCCCCGGCTCCCCCTGGGACAGGAGGAACACCGTGTCTCGCCCGGCCACACTTCGATCGTACGCGATCCCTCTCGCCTTGACTCTCCTCCTCACCGGCCTGGCCGGCGGCGCGGGAGCACCGATCGCCCGGTCCGCGAACTGGCAGCCGACAAATCTCGGCATCGTGAACGCCCAGGCCCGGGACCTGGCCGTCGCACCGTCCCAGCCTGCACGAGTCTACCTCGGACTGACGGGACTCGGAGTCTATCGCACGGACAATCGCGGCTCGAGCTGGGCGGCAAGATCGAGCGGACTGCCCGCGAATGCGACGATCCGAGCCCTGGCGGCGGCCGCGACAGATGCGGACCTCGTCTTCGCCGGCGTGGGCGGCTCCGTCTACAAGACGACGAACGGCGGGGCGCGCTGGTCGGCGGCCTCGTCCGGAATCGATGCGTCGTACGTCCAGGATCTCCTCGTGCACGCGACCGATCCGCAACTCGTCTACGCCGCGCTCTCGGGAGGGAACGCGCCCGGAATCTACAAGACCGCGAACGGAGGCGGGACCTGGGCCTGGCTGAGCTCGGTGCCCGGCTCGACCGCCGTCTACGCGCTCGCGGCTCACCCCGCGAATCCGGACGTCCTCCTCGGAGGAGTGGACGACGGGGCGGTGAGATCCACGGACGGCGGCGCGACGTGGAGCCCCGGTGGGAATCCCGGGGTACGATTCCGATCGGTCTCCTGGAGCGCCGCCAGCCCCTACTGGGTCTATGCCCGGGCATCGAATGACGTCTACCGGAGCGAGGATGAAGGGGTGACGTTCACGTCCGTCCCTTCGCCCGGCGGGTACAGCGTGGACGCAATCGCCGCGCACCCCCTCTCGTATCTCTCACTCGTTGCGGCCGGTACGGGATACGGGTGCGCGCCTTTCAACGAGTACCGCGAGTTCGTCTGGAAGACCACGTCGGGTGGCGACTCCTGGTCCGGCCCTCTCGCCGACCCGCAGTGCAACACCGGCGTTCCGACCGCCCTTGCCTTCGACCCGATCGATCCGAGTCACGTCTATCTTTCCGAGAACGGCGTTCGGCAACGGGGCTTTCGCCACTCTTCGGACGGCGGGTCGAGCTGGACCACGAAGATCTCCGGCATTCGCAACTTCGAGGTCTCCGTGATTGTCGACCGGGACGATCGGTGCGTGGTCCGATCTCGGCGCCCAGCCGGGCGGATCCCTCTGGATCCACGTGATGGGGTTCGAGGTGAATCTCACGACGAGCGATCTTCTCTTCGAATACGGAACCGGTGTTGCGGGGGATATCGGGTTCGACTATCTCAATCGGAGCACGGACGGAGGCACGAACTGGTGGCCGGGCACTTTCTACCCCCCCGGGTTCCCGCCGATCGGGGGAATCATCCAAGGGGTCGCCACGAACCACGGCAGCGGGCAGACCGTCTACGTGCCGACGTACTACGGCCTCTACCGGAGTGATGACGGGGGGGACAGCTACGCGCCGGTCAACCCGGCGCCGTTCGCACGCGGGGACGGCGGGCGGACCGTCAACCCCACCCTCATGGTCGTCGACCCTACGGACGAGATGCGTCTCTTCACCGCCGGCGGCAGAGACGTGTTTCTGAGCGAGGACGGCGGCAGCACGTTCGTTCCGCGGAGCACCGGCCTCCCGACGTCCGGGGGCTGGATCTCGTGGCTGTCGATGAATCGAAGCGATCCGGACAACCTCCAGGCGGTCTTCTCGGACGGGCGGGTCTTCCGCACGCCGGACGGGGGCGCGAGCTGGACGCTTCGCTTCGATCTCGATCTCGGGGGATCCTCCATCGTGGAGGCGACTCAGGATCCGGCGACCGGTCACGTCTTCTTGGCGACCTCGACCGCCGGGGTGATCTCGTCCCACCCGAACTTCAACCCCGGATCTCTCCCGACCACCGCGCTCGAGACGATCCACTTTTCGCCGGCGCAGAACACCCTGCTTCTCGGTACGGTCTACGCCGGGGCGTTGCACCAGGTGATCGCACCCCCGATCGCCGTGCCGGAGAGCGCCGACAGGCCACCGGGCGAGGTCGCGCTCTCCGTGCTTCCCAATCCCTCCACCGGCGCGACACGGATCGAGTTCTCGGTCCCGGAACCGGGGGCGGAGGTGCACCTCGCGATCCATGACGCGAGCGGGAGAAGGGTCCGAAACCTGATCGACGAGCGAATGCCTCCCGGGCCGTGGAGTCTCACCTGGGACGGTCGCTCGACCCGAGGAGCTCGGGTTCCGGCCGGGGTCTACTTCGTCCGCCTGGAGATCGCGGGAGAGGTCACGACGTCCAAGACGATCCGGCTTCGGTAGGCGGCGGACTCCTCCCTCTCGGGTCTTCGCCATCCTCCGCAAGATCGGTGAGGGAGGAATGGGGCAGGTCTTCGAGGCCCTCCAGGAAGCCCGTCCGTCGAAGGGTCGCGCTGAAGATCGGCAAGGCGGGCATGGACGGTCGACAGATCGTGGCGCGGTTCGAGTGGGAGGGCCGGACACCCACCATGATGAACCATCCGAACATCGCGGGGGTGTACGACGCGCGGTCCGACATCTGCTCGGCCGGCACGTTGCTCTACGAGCTCCTGGTCGGAGCGCTTCGGGTTGACGAACGGGGATATCGAATTGCTGTCCGCGATCGGGATGACAACCGAAACCGAACATCGTAGTCTCCTGTCATGAGCTTGTCGCCCGGAACCCCGTTGGGTCGCTACGAGATCCGAGCACCGCTCGGGGCGGGCGGGATGGGCGAGGTGTACCGCGCTCTCGATCGGACATTGGAGCGCGAGATCGCCATCAAGGTCCTCCCGGAGCACCTCCAGCAGGATCGGGCCGCCCTGGCTCGGTTCGACGCCGAGGCGAAGGCGCTTGCCGCCGTCTCCCACCCCCACATACTCACGGTCTTCGACGTGGGCACGGAGGGTGGAGTCGCTTTCGTGGTCATGGAATTGCTCCAAGGGGAGAGCCTGCAGAGCCGCATCGACCGCGCCTCGCTCTCGTGGAAGGAAGCCGTGGAGGTCGCGCGTCCCGTCGCGGAGGGGCTGCACGCAGCACACACACACGGCATCATTCACGGAGATCTCAAGCCGGGAAACATCTTCATCACACACGATGACATCGTGAAGATCTTGGATTTCGGACTGGCTCGGGTCGTTCCGCTCACGATCGCCGGGAGTGACAGCCTGGCACCGACCGTGGCGATCTCGTCCCCGGGCACGTTCACCGGCACCGTGCAGTACATGTCGCCCGAGCAGGCGCGGGGCGAGCAGGGAGACGCGCGCAGCGATCTCTTCGCCCTCGGCTGCACGCTATACTCCATGTTGACCGGTGAG
>JALGZR010000085.1 GCA_025774805.1 bacterium | reverse complement strand
TCGGGAGACCGTCGCACTCGTAGACCGTCCGCTCGACCGGATCGGTGACGATCCGGTCGGGAGGCAGGAGACGGGCGAGCTCTTCGTGCACTGGGTCCTACCTCGAGGGGCCGGGGACGGAGCGAGGGTCGAAGGGAAGCGGTCGGCTCCCGGGCACCTTACCGGAAGACGGCGGCGAGCTCACCCATCACTCGATCGTGAATCGTCCCGTTCGAGACCACCACGCCGCGGTTGTCGACCATGCGGGGGCCGTCGGCGAACCGCAGCGCATTGCCGAACACGTCGGTGACGGTCCCGCCCGCCTCCTCGACGACCAGCGCGCCCGCCGCGTGATCCCAGACGTTCTCCCGGTAGTCGGGGCTCTTCGGGGAGGGGAGGCGGAGGTAGAGCGCCGCCTGGCCGCGCGCGACGGCGGCGTACTTCGCCTGGCTGTCCATGCGGACCGGCTCCGTCCGGAATCCGACGTTCTTCGCGATCCGCTCCTGGAGGGAGTGGTGCCCGTGGGCCGCCTCGACGCTCTCGACCATGCGGAAATCGGGAGAGTTCTCTCCCGCCACGACACGGATCGGTCGGGGATCGCCCCCGGCGAGCGTCTCCAGGAAGGCGCCCTCGCCCCGGACCGCCGTGATCAGCGCGCCCCGCTCGCCGTCGGGACGCGCCGCATCGACGGGAAGGTACGGACAGGCGAGCACGCCCGCCTTCAGGTCTCCGTCCACGATCAACGCCAGCGCGATCGCGTACTGATCTCCGCGAAGAAATCCCTTCGTTCCGTCGATGGGATCGAGGGTCCAGAAGCGTTCGCCGACCCGACCGTTGCCGTGGTCGATCCACCGCACGACGTCGTCCGCGGTCGCGCCCGGGACGCGGTGGCCGACGAATTCCGTGACACGTTCCAGGGTGGACGCGCCGTCCGGCGCGCGGAGCGCCCCCGCGTCCTCCTCGCCCACGACGGGATCGTCGGTGAATGCGTCTTCCAGACGCCGGCAGATGACGGCCTGCGCTCCGAAGTCGGCCACGGTGACCGGGCTCCGGTCCTCCTTGGTCAGGTGCGTCCCGACCATCTCCCGCCGCACGTCCTCACAGAGGAGCGCGGCCTCCCGGGCGGCGTCTCGGGCGGCCGCGATCTCCCGGTCGTACGTCATCGACTCGAGAGGTCCGTGTGCACGTCCAGGAAGTTCCCCTCCCGATCCACGTAGCGGATCGGACCCAGGCCGAGCTCTTTGACCGAGCTCTCGATCTTGCCGACGTCACCGACCACGATGACGGCGACGTTCTCCGGGCGGAAGTACGAGTCCGCGACGCCCCGGACGACGTCGAGATCGGCCTCACCGATCTTCTGGACGTAGCGCGACAGATTGTCGTTGGGCAGTCCGTAGGTCACCTGGTCGTTGACCGCCCCCGCGAGCTGGGAGATCGTCTCGAACTCCCGCGGGTAGCCGAGCAGGATCGAGTTCTTCGCGAACTCCAACTCGTCCGCCGTGATCGGCCTCTTTCCGGCGACCCCGTCCAGCTCGTTCATGAACTCGACCAGGGCGGGCGCCGTCACCTCGGTCTGGACCCTTCCCGACATCACGAACGTGCTCGTGCCCCGGCGCTCCGGCGTCATGGATCGCACGCCGTACGTGTATCCCTTGTCCTCTCGGAGGTTCAGGTTCAGGCGACTCGAGAAGAAGCCGCCCAGCACACGGTTCGCGACGAAGACCGCCTCCCAGTCCTCGTGGTCCCGGGGGAGCCCGAAGTGGGCGATGCGGATCGTCGACTGCGTGTCCCCCGGCTTGTCGACGAGGAAGACCGTGCGCTGGCCGCGCTTCTCGGGCTTCGGCACGACGAGCGACGGGGGTGCCTGTCCTCTCCAGTCGCCGAGGTAGCGCCCGACGCGGGCCTTCAGGTCCGCGACGTCCGTGTCCCCCACGGCGACCAGGGTGGCGTTGCCCGGGGTGATGTGCGTTCTCACGAACCCGCGCACGTCGTCGAGCGTGATCGCGGCCATCGTCTCCTCGGTGCCCGTCCCGAGTCGACTGTAGGGATGGCCGTCGCCGTACATGATCCTGCGCGTGACCTTCGCGGCCACGACGTTCGGGTCGTCGATCTCCTGGCGAATGTCGACGAGCCGCCGCTCCTTCTCGTCCTCGAACTCCTTCTCCGGAAACGCCGGCTCCAGGAGCATTTCGGCCAGCAGCTCGAGCGAGCGGTCCAGGTGCTTCCCGAGGCAGGACATCGTGATGACCGTGCGATCGAGGTCGGTCCACGTGTACAGATTCGTTCCGAGGAAATCGAGCTCCTCCTCGAACTCGAACTTGTCGTGCTTCTTCGTTCCCTCCTCGAGCATGGAGACGGCGAAGTCGCAGAGGCCCCCCCGGTCGTCCGGATCGTTCGCCGTTCCCGACCGGAACACCAGGTCGAGCTGGATGAGCGGAAGCTCGGAGTGCTCCATGACCAGGATCCCGAGGCCGTTGTCCAGTTGATCGCGCCGGATCGGGGGAACGGTGAAGGGGCGCTCCTCCTCCCCCTCGGGAAGGACCGACCGATCGAGGTCGGCCGCGACCTCGACCGCCCTGTGCTCCTCGAACGGCGCGACCTCGACGACCATGCGGCCCGGTCCGATCCACTGCTCGAACGTCTCCCGGACGGTGTCCTGCGTCCGCGACAGGAACCGGTCGTAGTCCTGGCGGAAGTAGTCGGGGGTCCCGACGTAGTGGTTGTACCGGTTGAGACGGTCGTTCCGTCCGCCCCAGCTTCCGATCCGCTGAATGCCCCGGATGAAGGACGCCTCGAAGCCGTTCTTTGCCCGCTCCAGCTCCTCCCGCGTCGGACCCCCCTTCACGAACTTCGCGAGCTCCTCGTCGAGGATCCGTTCCACGCGCGCCTTCTCGGCGCCGGGCGCCAGCGTGATCTGCACCAGGAGAAACGAGCTGAGCTGCTGGCTGTTCTGGGACGCGAACACGTCCTGGGCCAGCTTCTCCTCGTGGACGAGACGGCGGTAGAGGCGGCTCGTGCGTCCCTGACCGAGGATCTGCGCCCCGAGGTTCACGTCCGCGTCTCCCTCGTGGAAGTACGGCGGCGTGTGCCACGCGTAGTGGAGGCGGGTGAGCTGCACCCGGTCCTGGAGGTGGACGCGCTTCTCCCGCTCGAGCTCCGGCACCCACGTGGCGACCTCGGAGACCGGTGGGCCGGGGGGTATCGGGCCGAACAGCTCCTCGATCCACTCCTTGGTCTGCCCCGGATCGAAGTCTCCCGCGATCGAGAGGGTGGCGTTGTTCGGGGTGTAGTAGGTCCGGAAGAAGTCCTTCACGTCCTCGAGGGTCGCGTTGGCCAGGTCCTCGTGGATCCCGATGACGGAGTGGTCGTAGGGGTGGCCCTTCGGATAGAAGTGCTCGTTGAACGTCAGCCAGAAGACCATGTAGGGCGAACCTTGCCACTCTCGCCGCTCGTTGCGCACCACGTCCTGCTGGTTCTCGAACTTCTCCTGGGTCATCGCGGGGAGAAGCCAACCCATCCGGTCCGCCTCCATGATCAACGCGCGCCGGAGATGGTTCGCGGGGACGATCTCCCAGTAGTTCGTGCGGTCCTCGCTGGTCGAGCCGTTCAGGGTTCCGCCGATCCGTTGGATCGGCTCGAAGTACTCGTCGTCATGGTGCTCCGATCCCTGAAACATCATGTGCTCGAAGAGATGGGCGAAGCCGCTGCGGCCGTACCTCTCGTTCTTCGAGCCGACGTGGTACCAGATGTTGACCCCGACGATCGGCGTCGAGTGATCCTCGTGGAGGATGACCTCGAGACCGTTGTCGAGGGTGTAGAACTCGAAGGGAATCTCCGGAAGATCGGCCGCGCTCGTCGAGGCGAAGGCCGCCATTCCGAGTCCGAGCGCGAGGGCCGCGAAGGCGAAGCGGGAGTTCATGTCATTCCTTTCTCGCGGGATCGAAGGCGGAACGCCGATCGGCCGCCGCCGGGAGAGGGGCCCGACTGCGGGGGGATGGCCCCTGAGTCTGCAATCCACGATACCGCGGTAAGTTACACGAAATACTGTCCCCGGGGAGGCGGAATCCGCAAGGCCGGCTCGCCCCGTCTCCCCTCCGGTTCGACCCCTCCCGGGTCGCGATCGGCCCACCCGGGCGGGCCGGTCCCGTCGACGGCCCGTCAGGCGAGGATCTCGAATCCGGAGAACGCGCGCGACTCCCGTTCGGTCACCGTGACGGAATCCACGCGCGCCCCGCTCGGACCCTCGTGAATCCAGGCGAGAAACTGCTCCATCTCCCTCGGCCCTCCCACGGCCTCGATGAAGACGGAGCCGTCGGCTTCGTTGCGCACCGTACCCCGGATTCCGAGCTCGATCGCCTTCTCCTGGGTCGAGAGCCGAAAGAAGACGCCCTGGACCCGTCCGGTGACGCGGGCGTCGACGCTTCTCAAGTCCCCTCCTCCTTGTTCTCCGTTTCGTGTCCACGCACTTCGCGCGCGGACACCGTCGTTCCGGTCGGCGCCGCGAGGGTCTCCAGCACCGCGCGAACGCCCTCCTCCAAACCGTCGAGATCGTAGCCTCCTTCGAGCACGAAGACGATCGACCCCCCCGCGTGCCGGTCGGCGATCTCCAGGAGTATTCGGGTGAGCTCCCGGTAGCCGGCGCCCGTGACCTGCATGCCGCCGAGAGGATCGTCTCGGTGGGTGTCGAATCCCGCGGACACCAAGACGAAGTCGGGGGCGAAGCGATCGGCGGCCGGCCGCACGATCCGTTCGAAGACCTCGACGTACTCCCCGTCGCCACAGCCCGCCGGGAGCGGAACGTTGAGCGTGGCGCCCGCTCCTTCTCCGGCGCCCGTCTCCGTCGGAAGTCCGGTGCCGGGGTAGAGAGGGTGCTGGTGGACGGAGAGGAAAGACACGTCCGGGCTCTCCCAGAAGATCTCCTGCGTTCCGTTTCCGTGGTGCACGTCCCAGTCGACGATCAGCACGCGGGCGACGCCGCGCCGCCGGAGCCAGGCCGCGGCGATCGCCACGTTGTTGAAGAGGCAGAACCCCATGACGGCGTTCGACTCGGCGTGGTGACCGGGAGGGCGCACGAGCGCGACACCGTTCTGCGCGCGACCGTCGAGCACGGTGCCGACCACCTCGAGCACGCCCCCGGCGGCGAGCCGGGCGACGTCGAACGACGCGGCGCACGCCGTCGTGTCCGGATCGAAGCGCGTGAAGGGGCGGCCGGCCGACGCCGCCACGCGCTCGTAGTGCTCGGGCGCGTGCACGGCGAGGATCTCTTCCGGGAGGGCCGGGCGAGGCGCCACGCGAACGATTCCGTCCCGCTCCGGCCTCTCCGCCACCCGCAGCAGGCGCTCGATCCGCTCGACCCGCTCCGGGTCACCCGGCCCGTTGACGTGAGCGGTGAAGCGGGCGTCGACCAGGAGAGCGGTGGAGCGCACGGGAGAGTCGCCGCCTTTCCGCAGGGCTTTTCTGCGAGGGGGGGAGACGCGGGCAGGGCCCGAACCTACCCCCCTCCGGAGGGAGGGTGCAACGTCGCAGGATCGGACGCGAGACGCTCGATCGGGCGACCGTCTCCGCCCCAGATCGTGAACTTCTCCGGATCGTAGACCGAGGGCATGATCGACGCGTTCTCGGCGATCGTGCGCAGCGCGCCCTCGAGCTCGCTCATCGCGAACCGGACCGCCAACGCGTCGGGGATCCATCCTCCGAGGACGAACGTGAGCCGGTAGGCGACGAGGCTCCACTCCTCGCCGAGATCGAAGACCGTCCACGCTCCCCGGTTCGCGGGGAGATACCGGGCGCCGCGCGCGTCGCCGGCGTCGAGCCCCGGGGCGAGGCCGCGGTTCACGACGTCGAGAGCGATCTCGGGACCGCCCTCGACGAGACGCCAGGTCTGCTCCCAGACCAGATTGTCCGTCGCCTCCGCGATCTCGATCCCCTTCTCGATCCGGATCACCCAGTGCCGGTCGCGTACCGGCCAGGGGAGGCGGATGTGTTGGTAGCAGGTGCTTCCCCCCCGATCGTCGGTGTCGAGGATGACCTGAGTGAGACGATCCGTGGACATGTAGTCGGGATGGAGCGCGGAGAGCCAGACGGGACACCGGCGAGCGGGGACCATGTGGAGCCCGCAGATCTGACGACGTTGGCGTCTCTCGCCGTCCACGTCGGGCAAGTCCGAGGTGTCCATCATCCGGACCACGCCCCCGTCGAAGAGCTCCGCGTACTGGTCGTCGGTCAGAGCGGGAATGTCGAACTGGGTGAGCCGATTGTGACTCTCGAGCACGGCGGTCAGACGACGCGCGAGCGCCAGGTGATCCGGCGGCAGCGGGGAGTCGCCGGCCCACGCCGGGGAGGGGAGGCCTCCGGCCGACCAGGACGCCGCCAGCCCGGTCGCCCCGAGAGCGAGCGCGAGGAGCGGGGAACGGGACGGCGTGGGCATCGGGGCTCCCGGAGGTGTCGGGGAGGGGCGAGGCGAGCGGGTCCATCATGCTGAAGAGTGCTCATTATCCGCAAGCCTTTGCCGATGAAGGGGAGGAGACCCGATCCGCGCGCCTCCGCCTGCGTTTCTCCCCGGCCCTGCCGCTGCCGCGGCGGAGGCCGGCGAAGAATGCGGTCTGAGCGCCCCCATTCTCTCTCCGGAGTGCTCGGCATGGACTCGACGGCCCCGCGTGATGCTGCAGGATCCGACCGGATCGCGATCCTCGTCCTCGGAATGCACCGAAGCGGCACGTCCGCTCTGACTCGGGTTCTGAACCTTCTCGGCGTGGACCTCGGCGATCGGCTTCTGCCCGCGGCCGGAGACAACCGGGCGGGTTTCTGGGAGCACCGGGAGATCGTGCTCCTTCACGAGCGCCTTCTCGCCCGGCTCGGAACGGCCTGGGACGATCCCACGCCCCTGCCCGCCTCCCGCCTGCTCGGCGAGGATCTCCGCCCCCTCCGCGAGGAGCTCGGTGCGATCCTCGCGCGCGACTTCGGGAGATCGTCCCTGTGGGGTCTCAAGGACCCGCGTCTCTGCCGACTCGTTCCCCTCTGGACTCGGGTTCTCACGGACTCGGGGTGCGAACTCCGCGCCGTCCTCGTGCTGCGGAGCGTGGACGAGGTGGCCGCGTCCCTCCTCCGCCGGAACGGTCTCTCCGAGCCGCGATCCCGCCTGCTCTGGTTGACGCACTGCCTCGCCGCCGAGAGCGAGTCGCGGGGGCTCGTCCGCTCCTTCGTGACCTACGACGGGCTGCTCGCCGACTGGCGCTCGGAGATCGCGCGGGTCGGCGAGGATCTCCGCCTCCCCTGGGGAGACCGGATGGCCGAGTCCGGGTCCGCGATCGACGCGTTCCTCGATCCGGGGCTCCGGCACCACGGTGGCGTCGGGACGGCGGACCCGCTCCGATCCGCGCCGCACCCTTGGTTGGAGGAGGTGGAGACGGTCTTCCGTCGGGCGGCGATGGGAAGGCCCGAGGAGATCGTCGAGCGACTGGATCGCGTCCGCGAGCGGTTCGAGGAGGCGGGCCGCCTCTTCTTCCCCGCGATCTCCCCGGTCGGTGCCCGGCCCACCGCGGCGGCCCCCCTCCCCGGGTCGCCCGAGAATCCGCTCACTCTCGACACGGTGGGGTTTCCGACGGGGCCGGTCGATGCGGCCGGTCCGGTCCGCCCCCCCGCGAGGGACGCGACCCGACCCTGCACGACGAGCTCGGCGGCCGATCGCCTCGCGGCCGCGCTGCTCGGCTCGTCCTCGCCGACCCCACCGTCGGACCGACCCGCGGCCGGGCCTCCGTCCCCGGCCGGGACGAGAACTCCGACCTCCGGGACGACCTCGCCCGTGCCGTCGCCGCCGGCATTCCCGGCCGCGCCCCCCGCGCCGGCGCCCGCGGGCCGGAAGGGAATCCGACTGCTCGAGCTGCCGGGAACGACGATTCGGCGCATCTACGACCGTCCCGAGGGAGACCCGCGCGTCACGCTCGTCCTTCCTCTCCACAATCGGGTGGAGAGCGCGACGAGGTGTCTGGAGGCGCTCGCCGCGAACACCCCGGAGGGGAGCTTCGAGATCGTTCTCGTGGACGACGGCTCGACCGACGGCACCGACGAGCTCCTCGCCTGCCTCGACGGCAACGTGAAGGTCGTCGTCAACGAGCGCCCTCTCGGATACTCCGTCGCCGGCAATCAGGGAGCCGTCCTGGCCACGACGGAGTTCCTTCTCCTCCTCGGCCCCGATGTCGAGGTGGGGCAGGGATGGCTGGATCCGTTGCTGGAGACCCTGGACGGCGACCCCGGTCTCGCGGCGGTGGAGCTCCCGGACGCGGTTGCGCGGGAACATTCTCTCTCGCCGGTCGAGACCGGACTCCTCGTGCGGCGCTCGGTGTACGAGGAGGTGGACGGCTTCGACGGGACCCTGCAGGGCGATGTCGCGTACGCGGATCTCCTCAGCCGGATCCGGCAGAGGGGATGGAGGATCTTCCCTCGCACTCGCGGCGCGACACCTTCCGCACGGCGGCCCGAGGACGACCGGACGTCGATCGTCGTTCTGACCCGCAACCAGCTCGAACACACGCGGCACTGCGTCACGAGCATCCGCCGCCACACACCCGCGCCCTACGAGCTGATCCTGGTGGACAACGGCTCCACCGACGGGACCGTCGAGTACCTCGGGGAGCTCGCCGAGCGCCACGATACCGTCCGCACCGTTTTCAACCGGGAGAACCTCGGCTTCGCCCGGGGGAACAACCAGGGGTTCTCCATCGCCACGGGTCGCCGGATCGTCGTGCTGAACAACGACACCGCCGTCACCCAGGGGTGGCTCGAGGGGCTGGCCTCGGTGCTGACGAAGCACCGCGACGTCGGCATCGTCGGGCCCGTGACGAACCGCGCCTCCGGACCGCAGGTCATTCCCGACGTCCCCTATCGGACTCCGCAGGAGATGGAGGATTTCGCGCGCGAGATCGCCCGGAGCCACGCGGGCCGGAGCGTGCCGTCGCGACGCCTCGTGGGCTTCTGCTGGCTGATGCGGAAGGAAGTTCTCGACGCCATCGGCGGGTTCGACGAGCGGTTCGGCCTGGGGAACTTCGAGGACGACGACTTCTGTCTGCGCGCGTTCCAGGCCGGATGGCGGACGCGAATCGCGCTCGACGTCTTCATCCACCACGTCGGAACCCAGACTTTCGTCGGGGAGTCGATCGACTACCGGCAGAACATGCGGAACAACTTCGAGATCTTCAAAGAGAAGTGGGGGATGGACCCCGCGGCCCGGATCGAGGACGCGTACCCGTTCATGGAGCTCGTGTCCGGACCGCACCATCCGCCCGTCCCGCTGCCGACCGTGACCGCCGGGTCCGAGGAGAGACGGCCGCGTTCACCGGAGCCGGCGGCCGCGGGCGAGCGGGAGTCCGCCTCCGCTCGGGCCGCGATCGGCCGTTCGTGCCGCATCGAGGTCGGCATGCTGCCCGGCCGCGAGCCCAAGGCCGAGATCCGGGATCTCTTCCACCGGTACCACCACGAGGACGAGATCCCCGTCTGGTCCGAGACGATCCACCTGCAATCCCAGATGGCCGAGCCCGGACTCGTGCTGCTCGTCGGGCCGGATGTCGTCCTCGGAGACGAGGTGCTGTCGCGTCTCGTGCGCGTTGCCGTCGACAACCCTGATCTCGGAGCGGTCGGCCCCGTGTCGAACGCCGCCCCCGCGCCGCAGCGCGTGAGGTCGGAGTACTCCGATCTCGGGCGCGGGCTGCACCGCTACGTTCGTCGTCGGGGGAAGCGGCACCGGGACGCCTGGGAGGAGGTTCCTCACCTCGGCGGGTTCTGCCTGCTCCTCCGGACGGAGCACGTGGTCGGCGCCGGTGGCCTGAACGAGGAGCTCTCCCTCGCGGACGCGCTGTTCGACCTGTTTCCCCGGCTCCGCCGGGCCGGACACCCGGTCGTGCGGGTCCCCGGAGCCTACGTCCACCACTCGCGCCTCACCGAGATCGAGGGTGCCGGGTACGACGCGCCGAGTCCGGCGGAGAGGGGCTCCGCGCCCCGGACGGGCTAGCCCGCCTCTCTGCCCCGGCCCCGTCACCCATTTCCCCCGATGACGAACCGGGCGGGGTTGAGTATGGTAGAGGCCCTCATGGGGGCTTCGTTTCCGGGCTCGAGCCCACGCGACGGTCCCGCCCCCTCTCCGAGCACTCGAAGGAGCTCGATCGTGTTGCGCCCACGTCTTCTCCGGACCTCCTCGATGGGGGGGGGTGTCCTTCTCGGTCTGGCCCTCGCCGCGGGGTGCGGTGACGACGAGCTGAGCGGTCCGGTCGACGATGACCGGGTTCCCAACACCTACCTGACGGTCGGGCCGGCGGAAGGGGCCGACGTCAGCTACCGGGTCAACCTCCGTTGGACGACGAACACCCTGCCCGAGGCCTCTCCCGCCGCGCGGGCCGCCGATCGTTACGAGATCGCCTGGGAGGACACCTCGGAGTGGGTCTCCGTTACGTCCACGGACAGCATCTTCTTCACGCAGGCCGCCGAGACGTGCTGTGTCGATCCGCTTCCCACGTACCAGACCCCGTTGCCCGACTCCGTTTACTCCCAGCCGCACGCGTTCTTCGTGAGAGGGCTTTCACCCAGCGGGAAGAGGGACCCCACCCCGGTCTCGGTCCGCTTCACGTCCCACACGATCGCGCCATCCACGCACGTCATGGAGGGGCCGACGCACGAGGCCTTGAGCTGTCCCGACACCCCGTTCGAGTGGATCGGTATCGACCCGGACGGCGAGATCGTCTCCTTCCAGCGTGCCCTCGTATCCGCCTTCGACTACCGGAACGATCCGGTGAACGCGGGGGCTCTTCCCGCGGATGACGCGGCCGTGGCCGCCTGGCTCGAGAACGTGGTGTACCGTCCGGACGGAGCGGGGGGATACGACACGAGCGATCCGGTCTGGGTTCCGGAGACCGCGCACTCCATTCTGCTCACCGGTCTGCCGCAGACCGTTTCGGGAGTCCAGGAGGAGAACCGCTTCTGGTACGCGCTTCGGGCCATCGACAACGCCGGGGCCACGGAGCGCGTTCTCGAGGCCGGACGCAACTTGATCGCCTTCGAGGTTCGCGATCTCGCCTCGGCGGGGGGTCCCACCCTCGACATTCAGGTGCGGGTCAACGGTGAGCCTCGGAACGAGAGATGGTCCACCGGCGATGATGGCGATGTCCTCCTCATCGGCCCGAACGCGGGTGTCCGATTCGATTTCGTGGGCCTGCCGACCACGGAATGCAGCGTGGTCACCGGCTATGCCACCCGAACGGACGGCGGCGCGTTCTCGGACTTCGGCCCGAGCCGAAGGTGGCCGCCGAACACGGAGGGCCCCTGGGTCCCCGGCACGGAGGGGATCCACACTTTCACCGTGCGAGCGATCGACTCCGCCGGCTTCACGCGTGATCTCACGGCCACGATCGAGGTGGTGGTGCCGTAGACGAGCGCAGCCGCTCGCCCCCGTTCGTTCCACGTCTGCCCATCAGCGAATCAGCGAATCAGAACCAGCTTCTTCGTGTCCGTTCCCGCGCTCGTGCGCAGGTGGACGAAGTAGACTCCGCCGGCCATCCGGCGCCCCTTCCAGTCGGTGCCGTTCCACGGGAGCGGATGGATACCGGGCGGGCGCAGGTCGTCGGTGAGAACGCGGACGACGCGCCCCGAGAGATCGTGGATCGTCAACGACGCCCGGGCCTCGGCGGGCAGCACGAAGGAGATCCGCGTCTCGGTGAGCATCGGGTTCGGCACGAGAGGGAGGAGGACAGGGCGGGACGCGTCGAGCGGGAGCGAGGGAACGGGCTGGAGAGAGAGCGCGTCGATGGACCGGTGAGCGTTGAGAATCGCGCCATCGGCGTCCCGCTGGACGAAGACGACGGCCCCGAGCCGATCGAGGTCCCACTGCGGGTCGAGGGGAAACACCGGCTCGATTCGCTGGAGGCCCCACGCGTCGAGCGCCAGAGCCCTCGCCGGAAGAAGCTGCCGGACGACCCGGTTCCGGACCGCCGAACCCCCTCCGGACGGGACCGGAACGGCGTCCTCCACGAGAAGAGCGCGAACCGTCCAGGCCTCCGGATCGGGAAACGTCTCCCCCTCGGGCAATCGGAGATCGATGAGGAGTGAACCCTCTCCTCCGACCGCCCCGAACGTGTAGACCGACTCGACCCCCAGCGGGGAGGGGACGGCGAGACGCCCCTCCAGGCGAGCCCGGTACGCGGGCACGAGGTCGCCCGGGGCCCCGAGAACGGGATCCCCGCCGTCGAAGAAGGCCGCCGGAGGGACGGGATTTCCGTAGTAGGTGAACCGGGCGGCGGCCCCCCCGTGAGCCAGCGGCGCGTCCCGGGAGTACTCCACCGCCAGTACGTTCTCCGCTCCGAGCTCCGCCTCGAGCATGGTGAGGGCGGCCCGCGCGTCCTCGCAGGCCGCGCACGACTCTCCCCCGAAAAGTTCGACGAGCACCGCCCGCGGCACGGGACCGTCGGCCGCGGGGGAGCGGGAGACGAGGCCGAGAGGCACCGTCAGAATCACGAGGAGAGCGGAGGTGCGACGCAGGGGAATCACGGCCGGCTACCCGGGACAGAGAGAGATGGGCACAGGGGGCGGTCGGCGGGGGCCCCCGTGGAATGGTACGCGATCGGGGGCCCGGCGTGACTCCTCAGGCAGGGTGGCGGGGGTCCCGGGCCCGCCGCCCCGGGCCGGCGAAACGCCGGGATGCGGACGGGGGGGAACGAAGGTACCCTCCTCCCCGGGCCGCGGCCCGGGGAGGGCCGGGGCCGGCCGCGAAGACGGATCGGAACGGGCATGCCGGACGACGATTACGAGCTGCTCGACCTCGACCGGGGTCGGAAGCTGGAGCGTTTCGGAGAGGTCGTGCTCGATCGTCCGGCTCCGGCGGCTCGCGGTCCACGCCGCGGGAGGGAGCGGTGGCGGGAGGCCTGGGCCGTGTACTCCCGCGGGAAGAGGGAGGGCGAGGGCCGGTGGTCGATCCGCCGTCCGCTGCCCGATCCCTGGTCGGTTCGGTCCGGCGGAAGGGAGTTCCTTCTCGAGGCGTCGCCGTCGGGGCAGGTCGGTCTCTTCCCGGAGCAGGCGCCGCTCCGCCGCCGGGTCGAGTCGCTGGTGCGGGAGCGAGGGGAACGGGCGGATCCAGTCCGCGTCCTCGACCTCTTCTCCTACACCGGGGGCAACGCCATGGCCGCCGCGGCGGGAGGGGGAAGGGTGACGGCGGTGGACGGCGCCCGCGGGGCTCTCGCTCGCGCGCGTCGCAACCTCGCGCGCAACGGCCTGGACGCGGACCGCCTGCGCACGATCGTCGATCACGTTCCCGGGTTCGTGCACCGGGAGATTCGCCGGGCGAACCGCTACGAGGCGATTCTCCTCGATCCTCCGAGCTTCGGCCGGGGTCCGAAGGGAGAGGTCTGGAAGCTCGAGCGGGACCTCGACTCCCTGCTCGCGGCCTGCGTCGCCCTGCTCGCGGACCGGCCGAAGCTGCTGCTCGTGACCGCGCACGCCCCGTCGATCCGCGTGGCGGACCTCGCGTCGCGCGTCGATCGGCATTCCGCGGCGCGGCCCGGAGTCACGGCATCCGGTCGGCTGACGCTCGTCACGTCGGAGGGCGGGATGCTTCCCTCCGGGATCTTCGCCCTGAAGGAGTTCCATGCCTGATCCGCTTCGCATCGTGAGTCTCGACAATCCGAAGGTGAGGGAGGCCGTTCGCCTCCGCGATCGACGGGCCCGCCGCAAGAGCGGCCGGTTCCTCGTCGAAGGCCGCCGCGAGATCACCCACGCGCTCGAGAACGGACACGTTCCGCACATCCTCTTCTTCGAGGAGACGCTCGCCCGGCGCACGGGGGACGGGGCGGAGTCGGAGGGCCGGGGGGCCCGTTGCCCGAGCGGAGCGGAGATCGTCGAGCGGGTCGAGAGGCTCGGCGCGCGGGTCGCCACGGTGGCGCCGGCGGTCTTCGAGAAGCTGGCGGTTCGCGGAAACCGGGACGGATTGCTCGGCGTCTTTCCGATCCCCGACATCTCCTTTCACAGGCTGCGGCTCCCGGGGGACGCACTCGTCCTCGCGGCGTCGGGAATCGAGAAGCCCGGAAACGTCGGCGCGCTTCTCCGATCGGGGGACGCGTTCGGGATCGACGCCCTCGTGGTCGAGGGCGGGACCGATCTCTGGAATCCGAACGTGGTGCGCTCGAGCCTCGGGTGTCTCTTCACGGTGCCCGTGGCGGCGGCGCCCGCCGGTGCGCTCCTCTCCACGCTGCGCGGCGCCGGCCTCCGGATCGTGGCGGCCACTCCGCACGGCGCGAGCCGGCCCGACGAGGTCGATCTCACCGGAGCGGTCGCGATCCTGCTGGGGAGCGAGGAGGAGGGTCTCGATCCGCGCGTCACGGACTCGGCCGACGCACGCATCCGCATCCCGATGCGGGGCCGCGCCGACTCCCTGAACGTCTCGGTCTCGGCGGGGATCCTGCTCTACGAGGCCGATCGCCAGAGGGTGGGCTCGTCGTGAGCGGAGTGTCGTGAGCGGAGAATGCGAGAGGGCCGCCCCGACGGGCGGCCCCGGTTGCCGCTCCTGCCCCGTTCCGAGGGTGAGCTCGGAGGAACGAGGAGATGCTCGTCGCGTGCGAGGACCCCGGCCTGCCGGTCCGATCCTAAGGGAGTCCGCCCCTGAAAAGGCTCCCCCCCGCCCCGGGACCTCCGGGCACGGGAACGGCCGGACGTCGGGCGGAACCGGGGTCCACGCTCGCGTCGGTCAACGGATCACCCGGACCCCCGGGCCCGGGCGGGCGCCGAGTCGGCGCCTCCCGTCCATCCAACGGCGGAAGAGGGGACCCACTTGATGAAAAACGTGCCGGGAGACCGTGAAGAGTCGCAAGCCGGGGAAGCCGGGCTGCGGCGGGTCGTCTCGGTGCGGGACGCGGCGGCCCTCGCGATCGGCATCGTCGTGGGGACCGGGATCTTCGCCGTTCCCGGGTTCATCGCCGACCAGCTCCGCTCCCCGGGGCCGATCCTCCTCCTCTGGCTGCTCGGGGGAGGTCTCTCCCTGGCCGGAGCGATGACGTACGCGGAGCTTGCCGGCCTCTTCCCCCGGCAGGGCGGCAGCTTCATCTACGTGCTGCGGGCGTTCGGACCCTACCCCGCGTTCCTGATGGGATGGGGACCGTTCCTCGTGGGCTTTCCCGCCTCGGCCGCCGCCATCGCCACGGTGTTCGGAACCTACGTCGCCGCCGCCCTGGGAGGGGACGGTCGCCTCGACCGGCCGCTGGCCCTCGCGGCGCTGGTGGCGGTCTGGGGGCTGAACCTGCGGGGCACCCGGTTCTCCGTCTCGCTCCAGACCGCGCTGACCCTGCTGAAGGTGGGGGCCCTCGGGATCCTCGGAGTTCTGGCGCTCGCGGTCGCGCCCGGAGACTGGTCCCGGCTCTTCGCCGGGAGCGGCGCCCCCTGGCCCGGCGTCGGAGCGTTCGCGACCGCTCTCGTCGGGGTCTACTGGACGTTCGACGGCTGGGGAAACCTCACGGTGATCGGTGGAGAGATCGAGAACCCCCGCCGGGAGATCGCCCGAGCCCTCCTCGCGACCATCGGCGTGGTCACGGCGGTCTACCTGCTCCTCAACGTCGCGTATCTCGTGCTGCTCCCGATGGAGGAGTTGAGGTCCACCGACTCGGTCGCGTCGACCGCCGCGGGGGCCGTGCTGGGACGGGCCGGGAGCACCGTCGTCGCGGTGCTCGTCGCGGTCTCCGCCTTCGGGGCGCTGTTCGGGATCTCCGTCTCCGGTCCCCGCTACTTCTTCGCCATGGGTCGCAGCGGCCTCTTCTTCGAGGCGGCGGGACGCGTCGACTCCGAAACGGCCGCGCCCCGGTGGGGATCGACCGCGCTCTTCGTCACGAGTGTCGTGTACGTCGCGACCGGCTCGTTCACCCAGATCATGAGCTATTACGTCGCGCTCACGGCCCTCTACGGAGTCCTCTCGCCGGCGGCTCTCTTCCGGTTCCGGCGCACGCTGCCCGACGCGCCGCGGGCCTTTCGGGTTCCCGGCTACCCGTTCACTCCCGCCCTGTTCATGGTGGCCGCGCTCGGCGTGACGATCCACCAGGTGCTCCGCGAACCGGTTCGCTCCGGGGTCGGACTCGTCCTGCTCCTCGCCTCCGTCCCCGCCTACCTGGTCTGGAGACGGGCCCGCCGCGACGCGTGAGCGGTCGGGCCGGCGTCCGTCTCCGATCTTGCCATTCCGGACGAGGCATCCGATGCTAGCCTGCATATCTCACCAGGCTCTGCTGCGGCAGCGGCTCGCCGCGCC
>JALGZR010000084.1 GCA_025774805.1 bacterium | reverse complement strand
TTCCTGGACGCCTTCCACGGAAGGGAGCTGCTCTGCCGCCCGACTCCGACCTCCATCCAGGTGAACCTGATCCCCCACACCGACGCCGACGTCTTCGTCGAGTGGGGCACGGACTCGCAGTCTCTCGCGAACGCCACGCCGACGACCCCGCTCGCGGGCGGAACGGGGGGCGAGGTGCTTCTCTCTCCGCTGACCCCGGACACCCGCTACTACTACCGGGTCCAGGCGCGGCCCGCGGCGGGAGGAAGCTGGTCGACCGGTCCCCTCCGCACGTTCACCTCCCTTCCGGGACCGGGGGCCGAGGCGAGGGTCTGCGTCACGAGCGACATTCATGTGACGAACACGGAGACCCTCGGTCTCGACGAGCACCTCGACCTCCTCGAGACGACGTTCGCCGCCATGGAGGACTACCGGGGCGCGGGGGGCTATCACGCCTGGATCGACCTGGGAGACCTCGTCGTCATCCGCGCGCAGCGCGTCTGCTTCGACGCCGAAGAGGTCGATCAGCGGTATCGTCGGGCGCGCGAGTACCTCGATCTCATCGGGCACTCGCTACCCTTCGTGCTCGTGCGGGGGAACCACGAGGAGGTCAACGGCTGGGACGACGACGCGACGGGCGAGAACACCGCCGTCTGGTCCGGCCTCGCCCTCAAGAAGTACGCCCCTCCCCCGCTTCCCGACGGCTTCTACTCGGGAAACGAGACGCCGCACCCCGAGATCGGGCTGCCGGGAGACTACTTTGCCTTCCGCGTAGGCGACCTGAGAGTCCGCTGCCTCGATCCGTATCTGTTCTCGATGACCCGACCCCACAACGGGCACGGAGAGACCGGAGGATCCCGGGACAACTGGGACTGGTCTCTGGGGGACGCGCAGTACGAGTGGCTGCACGCCGACCTGACCACGCACCCGACGCCGTACAGCCTCCTGATGCTGCACCACCTCACCTCCGCCTACTCCCGGCCCGGAGGGTTCTACGGAAGGGGCGGCATCGAGGTGGCGAAGCATGCGGTGGCCGGACGACCGACGTTCGAGTGGGGCGGCGAGGACTCCCTCGGAGCCGACGTTCTCTCGACGAAGCGTCCGAACTGGACCCACGGCTCGGTCCACGACCTCCTGACCTCCCGGCGGAACCAGGTGGTTCTCAAGGGGCACGACCACTTCTTCGCGCGCCAGGAGCTCGACGAGGTGACCTACGTCACCCTGCCGAAGCCGAACGACACGGGACAGCACACCGGCAACCTGTGGGGCTGGCGGTGGGTCACGTCCTACCCGGACGGCGTCACGACCTTCCGGACGAACTCCGGGTTCCTCGACGTGTCGGCGGGGAGCGGGGGGATCACCTACTCGTACGTGCAGACGTACCCGCCCGAGGGAGCGGGGACGATCCGGGACAGCTTCACGATTCTGCCCGCGCCGGGATCCACGGACGCGCCCTCGATCGGGGGCGGCCGGCTCGCCCGGAACTCGATTCGCTCGGTCTACCCCAACCCGACGGCGAGCTCCGCGCGCATCGAGTACGAGCTCGGGCGGCGCGGACGGGTGCGCCTCTCCCTGCACGACGCGACCGGCCGGAGGATCCGGGATCTCGTGACGGAGGACCGGCCCGCCGGAACGCACCAGGTCCGTTGGGACGGACGGGATCGGAACGGGCGTCGGGTGTCGAGCGGCGTCTACTTCGTCCGCATGGTCACCGAAGACGGGAGACTGAACGCCGTCAAGATGGTGATGGTGCGGTAGCCGGCCGGTCCGACCCTCTTCGCTTGACACCCGGTCCACGATCCGGCATCCATGAGGGTTGCTCGCGGCGGGATCTCCGCCACTCCTCCTCCATTCCTCCCCCACCGGTCCGGTTTTCCATGTCCGTCTCCGTCGAACAGGTCCTCGGGGCGCTGCGCGCGCTTCGCTTCGAAGGCCACGCCAAGGACCTCGTCGATCTCGAGATCGTCAAAAGCCCTCGCGTCGAGGGCGGCACGGTCCGCCTTTCCCTCGAGATGCCCTCCCCGGAGCACCCGGCGACCGAGGACATCTCCCGGCAGGTCCGGGAGGCGATCTCCGCCCTTCCGGGCGTGGAGCGGGTCGAGGTCGAGCCGGGCTGGCGGGTGAGAGAGACCGACTTCGCGAAGCCGAAGGTGCCGGGCGTCCGCACCGTGATCGTCGTGGCCAGCGGAAAGGGCGGTGTCGGGAAGTCGACCGTCGCGTCGAACCTGGCGGTGGGGCTCGCTCGGCTCGGCGCCGCCACCGGCCTCGCCGATCTGGACATCTACGGCCCCAATAGCGTCGTGGCGATGGGGTCCGCCGGCCCTCCGCAGGTCACGGAGGACCAGCGACTCGTGCCGGCTTCCGCCCACGGAGTGAAGCTCCTCTCGATGGGGATGCTCGCGGAGCCGGGTCGGGCGTTCCTGTGGCGGGGCCCCATGCTCCACAAGCTCGTCGGGCAGATCGTCCAGGCGGATTGGGGCGAGCTCGACTACCTCGTCCTCGACTTGCCGCCCGGCACCGGCGACGTGCAGCTCACCCTGGTGGACTCGGTTCCGATCACCGGAGCGGTCATCGTGACGACGCCGCAGGAGATCGCGCTCATCGACGCCCGCAAGGGACTGACGATGTTCCGCGACAACAAGGTCGAGATCCTCGGCATCGTGGAGAACATGGCGCACTTCCCGTGTCCGAAGTGCGGCAAGCGGCACCACATCTTCGGGAGGGACGGAGGGAAGGCGCTCGCCGAGCGGGAAGGGGTTCCGCTGCTCGCCCAGGTCCCGATCGATCCGGTCGCGCGGCGGCAGGGGGACGCCGGCCGCCCCGTCGCTCTCGACGACTCCCCCAGCGCCGTCCCCTACCGGGAGCTCGCCGTGGCCGTGGCCGCCCGGGCGGGCTCCGTTTCGATGCGGCGGAACCCGTTCCGCGTGCTGAGCTGACCCGCCTTTCGGGAGGAATCCGTGGCCTCGTCCGCCCCCCCACCGATCGACTTCCTCGCCGACGTGCGAGAGATCGTCGTCGTCCACTCCGCGAAGGGCGGGGTCGGGAAGTCGACCGTGGCCGCCAACCTGGCCGTCGCGCTCGCCCGCAAGGGAGCGGCCGTCGGGCTTCTCGACGGCGACATCCACGGGCCCTCGATCGCTCACATGTTCGGGGATGCCTCTCCTCCCGCCGCCGCGCCGCGTCCGGGATCGGTGCTTCCCCGCGAGCGACACGGGGTAAAGTTCCTCTCGATCGCGAACGTGGCCGCCGACGGGGCCCCGATCATCTGGCGCGGACCCATGGTGTCGCAGGCGCTCGGACAGCTCCTGGGCGGAATCGACTGGGGAACGCTCGACGTTCTGGTCGTCGACATGCCGCCCGGCACCGGGGACGCGATCATCGGCCTCGGACAGTCGGTGACGCTCTCCGGCGTCGTGTCGGTGACCACGCCCTCGACGATGAGCCTCGCCGACACGTACCGGGGGATCCAGGGGTTCGAGCAGCTCTCGGTGCCCGTCCTCGGACTCGTCGAGAACATGTCGGAATTCGTCTGCGACGACTGCGGCGAGCGCGTCGGGCTGTTCGGCGAGGGCGTGGGAGAGCGAGCCTCGCTCGAGCTCGGAATCCCGTTTCTCGGAAGGCTCCCGATCGATCCCGCCGTCGTGACCGGTTCCGACACGGGGACCCCGATCGTGGCGACCGATCCGGACGGACCGATCGGGCGCGCGTTCGACGCCATCGCGGGCGCGTTGACGGCCGAGCTGGCGAGTCGCGGTCGCGGCGGCGCCGGCGACTTCGAGGTGACGTGGGAGTCCCTGGAGAAGGGCGTGGTTCGGGCCGACCCCCCGACCCCGGCCGCGGAGACGGCGCGCGGTGGATCACCGCAGACCGCCGTCGCGGTGTGGCAGGCGGCCGATACCGTGCTCGGCATCCGGTGGGGCGACGGCGCGACGACGTACCATGGCACGTACGAGCTGCGGAAGGCCTGTCCCTGCGCGGGGTGCGTCGAGGAGTGGACCGGCGAGAAGCTCCCCTCCCTCGATCAGGTCCCGGCCGACGTCCGACCGGTCCGGATCCGCACCGTGGGACGCTACGCCCTCCAGCCGACCTGGAGTGACGGCCACGACACCGGCATCTTCGCCTTCCGTGAGCTGCGGGCCGGGGCCGGACGGGTCGACGCACCGTAGGCAAGAGCCGGGAGCGGGCGCGGCGATCCCGCGAACCCGGAACGAACGGGGGGCGTGCCCCTCTTCCAACCGTCGGGGCGGACGCCCCCCCCGACCCGGAGGCCGAAATGGCGAAAACGGTCCAGTGTGTCATTCTGAAGAAGGAGGCGGAGGGCCTCGAGGCGCCTCCGCTCCCCGGCGAGCTCGGGAAGCGGATCTTCGACTCCGTGTCCAAGGAGGCGTGGAACCGCTGGATCGCCCAGCAGACGATCATCATCAACGAGTATCGTCTGAACCTCGCCGACCCGCGGGCGCAGGAGCTCCTCACCGACGCGATGGAGCGCTTCTTCTACGGGGCCGGACTCGAGCCGCCCCCCGACTGGGTCCCCCCCGAGGAGCGGCCCGAGAAGTAAGAGGAAAGACCCCGCCGAGCAGCCGCCGGGCAGCCGGAGGGTCGGGGTCCGGCCGGCGTGCCATCTTGCCGACCGGCGAATCGCGTCCCGCCCGCCGCTGGCCGGTTACCGCCGCACGGCCACGCGCGCCGTCACCCGATGCTCCCCGACCGCGAGGCGCGCGAAGTAGACGCCCGAGGCGGCGCCGTCCCCCTGGGCCGTCCCGAGATCCCAGCCCGCGACGTGCCGCCCCGGCACCGCGGGTGAGTCCACGAGGCGCCGGACGAGCCGGCCGGCGACGTCGTGGAGATCCAACCGCACGGCCGATCCCGCGTACGAATCCGGAATGGAGTAGACGAGAGACGGCGTCGGGCCGCCCGAGCCCCATACGGCGAGGGTCGGCACGTCGGCGGTCGCGATCGCCTCGGGAGCGGCGATGGCGCTCGAGGTGGCCCCGTACGAGTAGACCCTCGAGCCCGTGCTGTTGGCGCCGGCGTAGACCATCACCGCCTCGTCGTGCGTGGTCCCGATCTCGGGCAGCGCGAGCGTGCCCGACTGGGCGGAGTCGAGCGTCATGTCGACGATCGTCGTGGGCGACCCCGGATCCAGCAAGATCGCCCGGACGGCGTAGCGGTTGTTGTCGCTCCCGTCGAACGTCATTTGAAGGTCGGTTCCGTTCAGGTAGCGCCCGTAGTCGGCCGCCCAGTACTGGACGAGAGTCGAGGAAGGCCCGACGGGGTAGCTCGAGAACGTGGCGAAGGGGTTGAACGGCGGCAGCGTCTCACCGACGTACCCGAAGCGCCCGTCTCCGATCGTGGTATCGTCCACGTAGTTCGCCACCACCCAGTCCGCGAAGACGTCCCGGAAGTCCTCCGGGTAGGAGAACGCGTCGAGGGTCGCCTCGTAGCCCGCGATGCTGTTCGCCGGCTCGGCCACGAGCGCCTTCACCGAGCGCTGCCCCCCGTACCGCTCGTAGAAGTAGAGCGAGAAGAGATAGGTCTTGACGTAGTCCGCCCAGACCCCGTCCCAGGTAATGAGCGAGCGGTCGGGATTCGTGTTGAATCCCGCGATGAAGTCCGGTTCGCCGTACAGCCACATGGCGAGGCCGGCCATCCCCTCGTCGACCCAGTACACCTCGTTCGGATCGTAATTGTGGTGAATGAGATGCTCGAACTCGTGGGCGACGATGGACAGCATGTAGCTGCCCGCCGGATCGAGGTCGCTGCAGTTCATGTAGACGACGTCGCACTCGTTCGAGTGGAACATGGCCACGTCGTCGCAGAGCTGGTCGAAGATCCAGAAGTAACCGTAGGAGCCGACGTCGAAATCGTAGTAGAGGAGGTAGACTCGCGGATCCTGATCGAGGTAGTCGGGGGGGCTCCCGAAGTGGCTGGTGTTCAGATCCCAGATGCCGAGCCCGGGGAAGTACCCGATGCTCGTGTTCTCGAAGTGGTCAACGATCGTGTCCACCTGGGCCTGGTTGATGTTGACGTTCCACTGGCTGTCCTCGACGACGACGTAGCAGTTCGGGCCCATCCCCCGCACCGTGCAGGAGAGGAGATCCGCCTCCGGATATCCGTTCAGGCGCCAGATGTACCAGTCCCAGGAGTCCCCGACCTGCGGGTTCGGCGGAGGCCCGACGGGGGTGTGCTTGCAGGGGAGCGTCCGGAGTCCTCTGGCGGGGAGCTCCGGGACGCCGTACGCCTCGCGCAGCTCGGAGGTGAGACAGGGAACGACGTCGGGGCGATCCGCGGCGAAGGTGACGAGCGGCAGGAGCGTCAGGGCGGCGATCCCGAGGGTCGAAACGGTTCGGGGCATCGTGGTCCTCCGGGTCTGAAGTTCGAGGAGTCTCGGGTGCAGTCGTCGAGGCCCCAGTGTATCAAGATCGCGGCGGGAGTTCGATCAGCATGTCCAGCTCCCGGAGCACGTCTTCCCCCGGCGGAGGCGCCCCCTCTTCGGCCAGCAGACGCTGCACCTCCGCGTGGGCGCGCTCGGCCGCCGATCCGCGGCTTCGCGTCGCGCTCCCGTCGCCGGCGGCGCGATCGATCTCCGGACCGGGGAAGTGGATCTCCTTTCGGAACCACTTACGGGTGTGATCGAGCGCGAGAAACTGCTCCGCCGCGATCCCCTCCCGGATGATCGGAAGGGCGAGTGGACCTTCCCGGCGCTCGATGCCCTGTACGGCCCGGATCGCCGACCGGCAGGCCTCGTTGTCGAGCACGAGCTTCTCCGGGCTCTGGCAGCTCTCGAAGTCGAGCATCCCCGGTCCGGAGATCATGTTCACCCCGCTCAGCGCGGCCAGGAGCGCGCCGCATCCCGACTCGAAGCCGGCCTGCCAGTCGGGCGTCTTGGAGTCGGACAGGCCCATGTACGCGTGGGTCGGAAGACCGAGGTGCCGCCCCACCTGGGCGTACGCCGAGTCGATCATCATCGTCTCCACCGCCCCCATGGGGGTGGTCCCGTGCCGCATGTCGAAGGCGGACGGCGACCCGCCGTAGATGATCGGGGAGCCGGGTCCCGCGAGCTGGTGGATGACGACGCCCGAGAGGTCCTCGGCCGTGTGCTGGGCCACCGCCCCGAGCAGGGTCACGGGGGCGGTGGCTCCGGTCATGGGCATGGAGACCAGCTCCGCCGGGATTCCCTCCTCGGCGCACCGGACCAGGACCGCGCACGTGAGCTCGCTCCACTCGAGGGGAGGCGAGGGACAGCAGTCGAAGATGGCGAGCGGTTTTTGACGAAGCGCATCCTCGGAACCGCGGGCGGCGACCAGCATGCGCCGCATGACCTCGAAGGAGTCGCCCGCGAACGTCCCGGTGATGACTCCCTTGCGGCCGTTCTTCAGAGCGAGGTAGAGGCGCGTGCGGTCCGCCGTCTCGAGGGGTACGTCGTCCGGCACCACACAGGTGGACTGCAGGGCCATGGCGTCGAGCCGGTCGGTCAGCTTCGCGAAGAGGACGCAGTCGTCCGTCGTCGAAGGGCGGACGCGGTCTTGCTCCCAGTCGTACACCCGGATGGCCGCGGACCCGGGGTCGAAGTGGAAGTTGTCGCCTCCGATGCGGATCGGGTTCTCACCCTCGCGGTCGTACACGAGAACCTCGGAGGGCGCGGTCGCCAGCGCGCGATCCACGAGGTCGGGGCCGATGAGCAGTCGATTCCCCGGGCCCTCGCGGGCTCCGGAATGGAGGAGCAGCTCCCGGGCCCTCTCGTGCTCCACGAAGACCCCGATCTCCTCGAGAATGCGTTTCGCCTCCGCCTCGACGTCCCGAATCGTCTCCTCGGTGAGAAAGCGCACCGTCGGTCTCACGTACTGACTCATGATTCGAAGTCTCCTGATGAAGCCGATTCGTCGACCTCGTGGTCGCCGTCACCCTCTCGATAGGGGCAGCCCTCGGCGCCGCACCGCGAACATCGGTTCCCCGGCAGTCTCCCCGGCTCCCCTCCCCGGAGCGGAACGACGTACGAGATCGACTTGCGCGGTACCATCATGCAGCTCTCCGTGAGGGTCACGCCGATCTCGTCGGGCTGCACGAAGCGGAACATCGCCGCCTGCTCCCGGACGTCCCAGCTTCCGTAGCCCGGACTCCGCCGGCAGTCCGGAACGTGGTCGGTGGACGCCGCCATCTCGCAGATCAGACGGTTGCTCCGATCCGCGACCTCCTCGGCCCCCGCGGAGCCGATCGAGTCCAGTACGAGAGCGCGGGCCGCACTCCCCTGCTCCGCCAGACGGCTCACTCTCTTCTCCAGTACGTCGCCGATCGTGCAGACCACCGCGACCAGCGGCATGTCGGGGGCGATCCAAGACGAGCCGGGAAGACCGGCGGGCGCGAAACGCAGCACGGCCCGCGGACGGACCATCTCCGCGGCGGTCGCGTACTCCTCCTCGAACACCTCCATCAACGACTCCCGGGGAGCGCGCCTCTTCCCCCGCACGCCCATCAGGCGGAGAGCCTGGTCCCGGGGAATCCGGATCGAGAACGACTCGACGCGCCGTCCTTCGAGCATCATGCGCCGTCTCCGCCGGGGCCGGCGACGCCCCCGCAGGCGCCAGGTCGGTCCGGGGCGACGCCTCGCTCCGAGGAGTCCGCATCCCGGGCGGACCCCGATTGCGCGGCCGACTCCAGCGCGGTCTTCAAAGCGGCGATGAATCGCCCATCGGTGCCGCAGCATCCCCCGACGGCGCTCGCCCCGTGCCGAACGAGAGCCGCCCCGTCCCGGGCGAAGTCGTGGGGATCCTGACGGTAGACGGGTCGCCCGGCCTCCGTCTCCGGAAGTCCGGCGTTCGGTTTGACGATCACGGGCACCGGCGCGTCCGCCACGAGCCGCGGGCAGAGCTCGATCATGGCCTCGCTGCCGAGGGAGCAGTTCGCCCCCACGGCGATCGCCCCCTCGTCCGCCAGCGCCCGCATACACTCTCCCGGCTCGTCGCCCATCATCGTGAAGAAGCCCCGCTTCTTGCGGTCGAACGTCATGCACGCCGTGACGGGCAGGCGGCCGGCGCGCCGTGCCGCGCGCACGGCGCAGAGCGCTTCCCTCAGGTCCATCATGGTCTCGACGCTGACGTAATCGACGCCGCCCTCTTCGAGAGCCGCGACCTGGCGGGCGAAGCCCTCCTCCAGGAGGTCCGGGTCGGCGTCCCCCACCGGAGGAAGGAGAAGCCCGGACGGACCGAGGTTGCCGGCCACGAGACACTCCTCGCCGGCGGCCTCGCGGGCGATTCGGGCCGCGGCCCGGTGGATCTCCTCGGTGCGCTCCCCGAGGCCGTGCCGGTCGAGGAGCGACGGGTGGCCGCCGAACGTGTTCGTCTGGACGACGTCGCTTCCGGCCCGGACGAACGCGGCGTGGATCTCGGCGACGTCCCGCGGCCGTTCCAGGTTCCAGAGCTCGGGACACGACCCGGACTCCAGCCCCCGGGCAATGAGGGCGGAGCCCATGCCCCCGTCGAGCAGGATCACCCGCTCGCGGAGGAGAGCCGCGAAATCTTTACGCACCGGCCGCCTCGGACAGACGACGCGCCTCGCCCACCGCATCGACCGCGTTGACGGCCCAGCCGTCGGCCCCGATCTCGTCGGCGAAGCGGCGCGTCACCGGCGCGCCCCCCACCAGGACGGCGATCTCCTCTTTCCGTCCGGCCTCGTTCAGGAGCTCGATCACCCTTCCGTGCCCGGGCATGGTGGTCGTCAGGAGCGCGGAGAGGCAGATGAGCCGGGCGTTCTCCCGGACCGCGGTCTCGACGAAGTCGGGGAGCGGTACGTCGCGGCCCAGATCGATGACCTCGAAGCCGTTCGCCTCGAGGAACGTGGCGACGAGAGTCTTCCCGATGTCGTGGATGTCCCCCTGCACGGTTCCGATGACGGTCTTGACGCCGGATCCCGTCGCCCGCCCCTTCCGGAGAAGCTCGGGCCGCAGCACGTTCATGGCGGCCTTCATCGCGTCCGCGCTCTGCATCAGCTCGGGCAGGAAGTACTCGCCCTCCTCCCAGAGCCGTCCCACCTCCTGGATTCCGGCGACGAATCCGTCGTCGATGAAGGCGTGAAGATCGTTCCCGGTCTCGATGGCGTCCCGGGCGAGCCGCGTCGCCGCGGCGACGTCTCCGTCGAGCACGGCCTTTCTCTGCAACCGCCGGAGCTCTGTCGTGTCCATGAAACCTCCTCGAAGACGGAACGGGAGAGCGGCGGCCGAGCCCGCCGGATCGGGGGAGAGAAGATTACGATGTCCTCCCCCGCCGTCGGAACCAAATCTTGCTCCGAAATCCGAGGGACGCGGACCGAAATGCGCTAGAATGGTCGTCTACCCTTCCCCGTCCCCGGAAAGTCCCCGAGAGCGGAGCGAAAGCGTCGGAATGAAAGCCTCCATGAGCGGTCAGGACATCCCGCTCCTCGACCGCTTCCGCTCCTCCTGGAACATCCTCCGGGCCTACCGAACGGGGACCCTGGCGAACGTCGAGACCGCCCTGCGTCATCACCGCCGCATGATGGAGCTGATCGACCGGCACGCGGGCGCCGCAATCGAGCGCGCCACGATTCTGGACGTGGGGTGCGGCCAGACGGCCACTCAGACCGCGCTCTTCCGGGCGG
Organism: bacterium; assembly: GCA_025774805.1. Classification (GTDB taxonomy): domain Bacteria; phylum ARS69; class ARS69; order ARS69; family ARS69; genus JALGZR01. The sequence goes on along the minus strand of JALGZR010000084.1, from coordinate 5,815 downwards.
AGGGCGCGAGCGTCGTCGGAATCGACATCGAGATCCCGACGTACCGCATGAGTCCGAAGGTGTTCCTCCACGTGGCGAGGACGAACGGTTTCGAGCGCGCCGTCAAGTCGGCGCTCCGCCACGCCCTGTTCGATCGCCGGTTCCTCTCGGAGCTGTCGTCGCGCTACGGTAAGCCGATCTCGCACGAGGGGATCGAGATCCGGACCGTGGACGCGGACCGCCTCTCGTTTCCGGACGACCACTTCGACTTCGTCCACTCCTCCTGGGTCTTCGAGCACGTCGAGAACGTCCGCGGGGCCGTCCGGGAGGTCAACCGCGTGCTCAAACCGTCCGGTGCGGCGTGGATCGGGGCGCATCTCTTCCCGAGCCCGTCGGGCGGCCACCATCTCGAGTGGATCGATCCCGATCGGCGCCCTTCTTCCAAGGTGCCGCCGTGGGATCACCTCTTCGAGAAGCGGTTCCCGGTGAACACGTACCTGAACGGGCTCAAGCTCGATCAGTACCGCGAGATCTTCGCGACCGAGATCGCGGTGATCGACGAGGTCCTCACCCGCGAAGGAGAGGACCTCCTCACGCCGCAGGTCGAGGAACGGGCGCGAGAGCGGGGATTCTCCCGCGAGGATCTGCTCACCCGGACCCTCGAGTGCGTCTGCCGCAAGAAGGGGAGCTGACGGCCGGGGGCGAGGAATCGGCGCGGCCGGGGCGCGCCGCGGGGCTCAGGGCCCCCCGCCCCACGAGACGTCGTGGAGCCCGCCGACCCGGAATACCCCGGGCATCACGCCCCGGATCTCGGATGACAACCGAGCCGCCGCGAGCTCCTCGACGCGTAGATCCGACCAGACCACTCCCAAGAACGGCGGGACGGCGACGGCCCGCTGTGCGCGGAACCAGGATCCGGCATCCTCCACCTCGTGCCGGACGCCGATGCCCTCCAGAGTGATTCCGTTCAAGGAGGGATCGACGAGCTCCCCGCCGCTGTTGGCGATCAGGATCCGACGCCGCCCGAGCACCTTCCGGAGGCGTCGGAGGAAGTGGGGCTTCCACGCCTCGTAGCTCGCGTCGATTTGCCAGAGTCGGTCGGCGGTCCCGTCGCCATCGATGTCGAACGAGGGCGCCTCCCGGAGAAGCCTCACCTTCTTCCAGCTCGGATAGTGCCGGTGGGCCTGGTCGACGTAGAGACCGTCCCAGGAGACCGCCAGGGTCACGTCCCGGTGAAACGCGGCGAGCGCCTCCGCGGACTCCTCCCGCATCACGAACTCGGCGAGGCCGTAGCCCGGCTCCCCTTCGGCCGCTCCGAACCGCACGATCTCTCCGGTTTCGAGGTTGCGAATGCAGTGTGAGGAGTCGAACGCGGCATCGAAGGCCCGCCAATAGGCCCCGTCGTACATCCCGAGAAACGCCTCCTGGGCGTTCGTGTAAGCGAGACAGACGGCGTCGGGCAGGTGCTCGCGGATCCGCCGGATCTCCACCTCGCCGAAGGACGGGTTGCAGATGAAGACCCGGATGTCCTCGTACGGGGCGGGCCAGTCGAAACTCCACACGTCCCGGTGCTGGAGCAGAAAGTACGCCTTCTCGACGCGATCCGGGAGTCGATCCCAGTCGGTGGGATCTCCGGATCCGCCGTCGCGACGGGACACGTGTTGATCGTCCCCCGGCCCGCTCTCCGGCGAATGGAGCGGAACGCATCCCGCCGCCACGAGGATCACCCCAGCGAGGAGAGGTGCCCACCGGAAACCTCCCCGTCGGGAGTTCCGGAATCTCGTGCGGATGCGTGCGCGTCCCTGCATGGCGGGCCTCCGGGGGTCGGCGCGGCGAGGCGGTGCGCCGGCCCGACCGTCGGAGCGGCGATGGGAGTGGCCGGATTGCGCCTGACCGCACGGTATCCGATCCGCGCGGGCGAATTCAAGGCGGGTGGAGGCTACTTGCGTCCCAGCTTCGAGGGAGTCAGGAACGGGAGAGCGATCAGCGGAAGGAACGCGATCCAGCCGTCCCGGAAGAGGGTGGCGGCGTAGCCGTGGGTGTCGGCGTAGCGCCCCTGCCAGGTCGCGGAGTAGGTGTACACGAAGTTCTTCAGCGCCATGTAGCCGGTGAACTGCGTCCCGGCCACGATCGGGGCGGTCAGCCCCATGTACACCGCCATCGAGGTGCCCGAGATGAGTCCGCTCGTGAAGGAGTAGGCGATCGCGACCTTCCAGTAGAGAGCGACCGTGATCCCCTCCATCCCCTCCATTCCGGTGAACTGACGGGCCAGGTAGAACGTCGGCAACGTGGTCGCGACGTACCAGGTCGCGAGCATCTTCCGGTGGCCGAGACGATCGGAGACCCAGCCCCCGAAAACGCAGCCCAACGCCGCCATGATCGTGGTCCATACGTTGAGGCCGGCGATCTGCTTCTCGGTCATCCCGAGATCGACCTGCATGGGGCCGCTGAGCGAGAGTGCCAGGGCCACCGCTCCCGAGGGCGCGAGCCCGAACAGGACTCCCACGAGCGGTCCGGGACCGGCTCGAAAGAAGCTGCGGAAGAGATCGCGCAGGTACTGGCCGAGTTGACGGATCAGGGCGCGCAGAACCTCCGCGGCTCCACGAACCGGCGCGAGCACCGCCCCCGCCGTCGCCGCGGGCTCGATCAGCCGCATCGACACGAAGACGAGGATGAGGAGGAGCATTCCGCAGACGTACGGAAACGTGACGGAGAAGCCGAACGTCCCGGCCAGAAAGAGCGCTCCGCTCCCGCCGACGGTCTGTCCCAGGTACGACGCCCCGAACATGAATCCGTTCGCGAGCCCCCGCTCCCGCTCGGGCAGCACCTGGACCGCGAGCGCGTCGATGGCGACGTCCTGCCCCGCCGCGAAGACGTTGTGCACGATGATGAGAGCGGTGAGCAGCGCGAGATTCGTCCCGGGGTCGAAGACCATCACGACCAGAAGCGTGAGAATCATCATCGACTGACAGAAGACGATCCAAGAGCGGCGGGGACCGAAGCGCCGGATCCGGATGAGATCGACGATCGGTCCCCAGGCCCACTTGAAGCTCCAGGGAGCGTAGAGCGACCCGGTGAAGAGCCCGATCTCGGTGAGACCCACCCCGGCCTGGCGGAGGTGGGCCACGAGGGCGATCGCCGAGAACCCGAACGGGATTCCCTCGGACAGGTAGAGGAGGGAGAAGGCGACGAGCCGCCCGCCGCGCGACTCGAGTACGTTGGCCGGGAGCACCCGTCCGATCCGCCGCCCGATCCCGGCTAAGCCGGGACCGGCCGGGGCGCTCCGTTCTCCACCGGATCGGAGCTCCACCGGATGAGTCCGGGAAGGAACGGAGTCGCGAGGTCCGCGTGAGCGGGGATGACACGGACGGCGAATCCCCGGTGGCCGGTGCGGGAGCAGGGAACCTCTCCCGAGAACCAGCGGCTCCCGTTCTCTCCGACCTCCGCGGCCTCCATGCCGATCGCCTCCGCGTCCACGAGCTCCCCGGCCGGATCGACGTCACCGTGGTAGATCTGGACCTCCACGTCGGAGACGTCGAGCGCTCCGAGGGCGAGGCGCGCCCGGACCGGAACCGTCTCGCCCACGTTCCGCTCCCCGACGATCGGAGACTCGATCTCGAGGATGCGGACGCTCCCCCAGGCGTCGGCCACCCGGCGGCGCCACGCCGCCAGCTCCCGGATGCCTCGGTAATCGTCGGCGTTCAGTCGCGCGGAGCGCTCGGCCGCCGGCAGGTAGAATCGCTCGGAGTACTCGGCCACCATACGGGCCGTGCTGAAGACCGGCGTGAGACCCTTCATGGTCTCCTTCATCATCCGGATCCAGCCGCGGGGCAGTCCGTCGCGACCGCGGTCGTAGAAGAGGGGCACGATCTCGTGCTCCAGCAGATCGTAGAGGGCGTTCGACTCGATGTCGTCCTGGATGTCGGGGTCGTCGTACTCCTCCCCGAGACCGATGGACCAGCCGTTCGCCTCCCCGGCGGCCTCGTCCCACCAGCCGTCGAGGACGCTGCAGTTGATGGCCCCGTTCGCGCTCGCCTTCATTCCGCTGGTCCCGCTCGCCTCGAGCGGCCGTCGGGGGGTGTTCAGCCAGACGTCCACCCCGTGCACGAGACGGGTGGCGATGTCCATGTCGTAGTTCTCGACGAAGGCCACCCTTCCCCGCATGCCCGGTTCCCGCGAGAAGTGGACGATCTCCTGAATCAGCTTCTTTCCCGCCTCGTCGCGGGGGTGTGCCTTTCCCGCGACGATGATCTGAACGCGACGCCTCTCGTCGCCCAGGATGGTCCGGAGCCGCCCCGGATCCCGCAGGATCAGGTTTCCTCGTTTGTAGGGCGCGAAACGGCGCGCGAATCCGATGGTCAGGGCACTCGGGTCGAGGATGTCCCGCGCGGCCGCGATCTCCATCGCGGTCGCGTTCACCGCCTCGAGCTGCTCGCGCGTCCGGCGCCGAACGTACGCCACGAGCCTCTGTCGCTGTCCTTCGTGGGTCCGCCAGAGGACCTCGCTCGGAATCTTCTCGATCGCCTCCCAGATGGACGGATTGGAAGGGTCCCGGGCCCAGCGCGGTCCGAGGTACCGGTCGAGGAGCTCCCGGATCTCACGGGAGATCCAGGTCTGAGTGTGCACCCCGTTCGTGATCGAGGTGACCGGCACCTCGTCGACGGGCACGCCGGGCCACAGGCGGTTCCACATGGCCCGGCTGACCTTTCCGTGCAGCTTGCTGACCCCGTTGGCCAGATCGGCGTTGCGGAGAGCGAAGACGGCCATATTGAACGGGGACTCGGACCGCCCCGGGTGCTCCCGGCCGAGATTCATGAGCTCCGCCGTCGAGAGACCGAAGGTCTCCCGCCACTCCCGGAAGAGCCTCTCCATCTGGTCGGATCGGAAGAGGTCGATCGCCGCATGGACGGGCGTGTGGGTCGTGAAGACGGTCGACGCGGCGCAGGCGAGACGGGCCTCCTCGAACGAGAGGCGATCGCGCTCCATCAGGATCCGGATCCGCTCCAGGGCGAGGAACGCGGAGTGCCCCTCGTTCATGTGGCAGACGTCCGGCACCCGTCCGACGGCGTGGAGCGCCCGGACCCCTCCCACACCGAGAACGAACTCCTGCCTCAAGCGGGTATCGGAGTCGCCGCCGTAGAGGTCGCTCGTGACCTGCCTCAGGTCCGGGTCGTTCGAGGGCAGGTTCGTGTCGAGAAGGATCAGCGGCACCCGGCCCACGACCGCGCGCCAGACCTTCACGTGAAGGGATCGCCCGTCGAGGGGAAGGTGGATGACGATCTCGCCACCGTCCGAGTCGCGGGCCGGGCTCAGCGGGAGATTGTGGAAGTCGTTCGTCGGGTACTTCTCCTGCTGCCACCCGTCCGTGTTCAAGTATTGCTGGAAGTAGCCGCGCTGATACATCAACCCGACACCAATTACGGGCAGGCCGAGATCGCTCGCCGACTTCAGATGATCGCCGGCAAGAACTCCCAGGCCGCCGGAGTAGAGCGGCAGGCAGGCGGAGAGGCCGAACTCCGCCGAGAAGTACCCGATCGTGAAGGCCGGCCGATCCGGGTCCCGTTTCGCGTACCACGTCGCTCCGCTCGCCAGATACTTGGAGAAGTCGCTCCACACTCTCTGGATGTTCCCGAGAATCGCGTCGTCGGTCGCGCACCGCTCCAGCCGCGCCTGGGAGACCCGGCCCAGAAACAGGACCGGATTTCGGCCGCACTCCTCCCACCGGTCCGGATCGATCATGCGGAACAGGTCGACGGTCGCGGGATCCCAGCTGAATCGGAGATTCCAGGCGAGGTCCCGAAGCCGCTCGAGCGACTTCGGAAGATTGGGAACGACC
>JALGZR010000083.1 GCA_025774805.1 bacterium | reverse complement strand
CTCGCCGCCGGACTCCTCGCCCTTCTCACCGGCCTCGCTCTCGTCGCCGCTCTCGCCGCTCTCGTCACCGCTCTCACCGTCGTCGGGGCTTTCGGACTCCGCCGTCTCGTCGGACGTCTCCCCCTCGGCGTCGGCGTCGGACCCCTCGTCCGCCTCCTCGCCCGTCTCCTCGCCCTCCGAATCGCTCGCGTCGGACTCCACCTCGCCCTCCTCCGCTTCCTCCGCCTTCGCGATTTCGTCGAACTCCTCGTTCACGCGCTCCTGCCGGGCCGCGAGCTCCTCGGCCTGCCGCACCGCCGCCTTCATCTTCTCCTCGAGACGGAACTGCTCGAGGTTTTCGAGAACCCGGTCGAGCTGCTCCAGGAGATCCTCCTGACTCTTCTGGTACTCCGCGAGGTCCTCCTCCATGCGACGCGGATTCGACTCCTCCATCGCCTTCCGGAGTTTCTCCAGGGTCTCCCGCATCTCCCGGGTCATCACCTCGTCGAGGAGCTCCTGGATCCTCTGCATCTTCTCGTACGCCTCGAAGGTCATGAACTCCGACTCGGCGAGGCGATCCATGTTCTCCTCGATCTGATTGCGGAGACGCTCGAGCTCCGCGGCCAGCTCCTGCTGGGAATCGAGGGCCCGCTCGATCTCCTTCCGGTTCTCCCAGGACGACTCGCCCTGCTTCAGGATCTCGCGGGAGATCTCCTCGATCTTCTCCTCGACGTCCCGTGCGTCGTCGACGAACTCGCGAAGCTCGTCGATCACACCCACCTCTTCTTTGTCGATCTCGGCGTAGATCTCGCCCAAGGTCGGAAAGCGGATGACGTACTCGCGCGTCCGCGCGGTGCGCGGGCCGTCGATAGCGTTGTTGTCGCTCACCTCGAGGTGGTACGTGACGACGTCGCCGGGAAGGAGATCGAGCTCCTCGAGGTTCCACTCGAAGCGCTCATTGATCTCGGTGCGGAGCCCGCCGACCGCGCCGATCCGCCGGCGCTCGACCTCGCCCTCGCGTCGACTCCGCTCGTAGACGAGCTCCACCGGCCCGAGTCCGTAGTCGTCCACCGCGGAGAAGCGGAGCCCCACCAGCATGTCCTCGTCGAGATCCACGTCCTCGCCCGGCTCGAGCAGTCGAATGAACGGCGCCTCGTCGGTGAGGGGCCGGATGCGGTACTCGAGCGGGTTCGGGTTCTCGAGACCCAGGGAGTCGATCACGCGAAGGTGGTAGGTGTCCTCGGTGACAAGCTTGATCTCGGCGATGAGGAGACCATCGGCCTCCGGGTCGAGCGGGACCGTCTCACCGGACCCGAACGTGAGGCTCGCGAGCTCCGGCTCGTTCGTGGAGCGGACGGTGATCCGAGCCTGCGTTCCCTTGACCGCGCTCAGGTCTCCCGCGCCGTCCCGGAGGACGCGATCCGGCAGCCCGGTGTACTCGGGATAGCGGTAGCGGACCTCCTCGATCGTCAGGCTCGGAGGAGGAACGGCCCGCACACCGTACTCGGGGGACAGCTCGTCGCCGTGGGCGAAGCGGTAGGCGAAGCTCTCCTCGACGGCTTCGAACCGGTGCTCGAAGCGGGCGGCGGGAACCCGCTCGCGGTCGGGGACGGCTTCGAACCGGTGGTCGGGGCCGGACGCGGGGAGAGGCATGCCGTCGGGGAGCGCGGTCTCGGTCGACACGTCGGCCGAGAGGGACACCCGGTTCCACTCCCCCTCCGGGTCGTGGCGCCACTCGAGCTCGGCCTCGGCCCGGCCCCTTCGGGCCGCGACGTGTCTCATCTCCGCCGCCAGCGTCACGCCCGCGCCGCGGGGCAGGGAGACGTCGCCGGGCTCGACGCGGAACTCCACGGGAGGTCGCGGCCCCATCTCGCCGAGCGAGGACGCGAGGCGGGCGACTCCGCTTCCCACTCCCCCCGGTCCGAGCGCCGCGAAGGCGACCGCGACGGCGGCGAGGCCTGCGCCGCCGAGTCGACCCGCCCGTCGCATCCTCGCGTTGTAGGGAAGCTCGCCGGGGCGCACCTCCTCGACGCGCTCGACCGTATCGTCGACGAACGCGTCGACGAGCCCGGGCGAGTATCCGGTCCGGGCGTCGTCGCGCACTCTCAGCACCTGGAGCGCCGGGACGAGCCGATCCCGGAGCTTCTCGGACTGGGCTTCGGTTCGGCGGGCCGCCTCCTCCAGATCGCGGAGCGCGGGAAGGCGACGGACGAGGGCCGAGACGAGGAAGACGACCGGCGCGGCCGCGATCCCGAGGAGTCCGATCGCGCGGGCGAGCGGAGGAAGCGTCCAAACGCGGTCGAGGAGAAGCACGATCCCGAGAATGAGCAGACCGCACCCGATCCCCCGGACGAGCGCCGCGAGCAGGAGGCGCGAGCTGTGGTGCGCGCCCAGCCGGCGCGCCGCCTCACGAAGCCTTCGTCCGTTCTCGGTCATGCCCTCTCCTCCCTCAGCGGGTCCGCTCGGTGCGAAAGATCAGTGCGTCATCGCGTAGGTCACGACGTTCATGGCCATTCTCAGAGCCTGCTCGCGGACCGCGGGCGGATCTCCGTGCACGTCGCCGTCCTCGAGTCCGTCGCCGATGTCGGTGTTGAACGAGTAGAACACGACGAGACGCCCCTCGTGGAAGATCCCGTAGCCGTGGGGCGGCCCGCCGTGGTGCTCGTGGATCTTCGGGAGCCCTTCCGGGAAGTCGTGGAGCGTGTGGTAGATCTCGTGATCGAACGGGATCTCCACGAGCTCCGCCTCGGGGAAGACCCGGCGAATCTCCCGCCGGAAGGACTCGTCCATCCCGTAATTGTCATCGGCGAAAAGGAAGCCCCCGTGGATGAGGTACCAGCGCAGCCGCTCCGCCTCCTCGCTCGTGAAGCGAACCGTTCCGTGCCCGGTCATGTGCAGGATGGGGTAGTCGAACAGGTCGTCGTCGAGCGGGGAGACCCGGCCCTCCTCGATCTCCACGTCCATGTCGAGACGGTCCCGCATCGCCCGGGCGAGGTTCGGCAGCGAGGTGGGGTTCGCGTACCAGTCGCCGCCCCCCCCGTAGTGGAGTCGGCCGAGCCGAAAGACCCCGCCGGGGGACTCGGCGCTCGGGAGGGGGCCCAGAATCAGAGCCGGTACGAGAAGCAGAGGTAGCAAGTCGCCCCCTTCGGCGGCGTATCTCGGCGGAGGGCCGCCGGCCGCCGGGAGAACTGCTAACTATAAGACTTTCAAAGACTTGGCGTCAAGCCGGGCCACGATCGCCGGGCCGCGTCAAGACGGCTCGAGACGGGCGGGCCCGGGGGACGGCCAGACCGGCCCCGCCCTCGGGGTTTTCACCCCGCGGGGGGGCTGCGGTTCCCGGGGAGAAGCGTGACCGGGACGGCCTGTACGAGCGCCGTTCGCCGGAGCCCACCATGCGATCACGCGCTCCCCGCGCGACAATCCCCGTCCTGGCCGCGCGGTCATCGGACGCCACGCCCCGATGATGCCTATCTCCCTCAGGAACGGGCATCATCGGGACCTCGCGTGTCGTATCCTCCGTGCGTTGTCACCCTCTCGCGCTCCCATGGGCGAGACAGTAGTGAGGTCGGCCCATTTCTCTTGGTCGGATGAGAACACGATGGGCACTTGAACCGCAGTCACCGAAGGAACAGGGAACGCTCCGGCCTTTGTTACAATAACTGATTATGTGTTCATGAACTCGTAAATCAACTTCAACATTGTTCCTCTTGAAACCGATTCGGAGTTCGTGATACACGTCACTCGGCTCCGATCCCCGCACCCCTGCCCCAACAGCCTCGATTCCGGACCGAGCCGGCTCGGGAACGCACCCGAGTCATCTCACCTAGACGCTCAAGGAGCAGCAAGGGCTTCCCTGCGGAACGGCGCCCACAGGTCTGTACTGTTTCTTGTTCGTCTTGACACCTGAAGCGGGGCGAGATGGACCCGAGGAGGTCCAAGGAGGTCTCAATCATGAAACGGCTACCGCTGTTACCGTTCCTTGGAGCCGCGATCTTTGTTCTGAGCCCGGTGATCGCGAATGCATTCGACGCATGCTGCTGGGATTGGTCACCCGCGCCCGGCGCGAACGATGGAGTGCCCGGCGGCAAGCCGGCCGGTCCCATATCGGGCCTGGCCCAGTGCACGGCAACCCCCACTGTCCCGGCGGGAAAGCCATGCTTCGACCGCCCGGGCAGACAGATGGCCTGGTTTAATTGGTACTGCGTGGTCGGAAGCCATTCGCCAGCCGGTGAGGCACCTACGAACTTGAATAGCGGTTTCATTTGCTCGAATAAAGATACCGGTGTTGAGGGTGTCCAGCCGGCCGAGGCGGATCCCGAGGACCCGGGAATCCTCTTCCTGACAGAGGAGCCCGGGCCAACCGCGGTTGAGCCGACCACGTGGGGCGTCATCAAGTCGCTCTATCACCCGGGACCTCAGCCGTAGATCGGAGGCACGAGGAGAGAGATCCTCTCGCGCGCCGGAGTGGCGGCTTCGTCCTGCGCACGGTGGTCGCTCACCGTGGAATGAGTCTCTCGAGAGAGGATCGGCTGTTGTTGCCCGGGACCCAGCAATGGGTCCCGGCCGCGTGTCCCCCGTCTCCGGTCTGGCGGGGGGCATCGCATTTCGAGGTGCTTCATCGACTCGACTGATCCTGGAGAGGAGACCTCGCACAACCGCGCGGCGAAGAGCGCCTTGCTGGCTCTGCCTGTCGTTCTGGCCGGCGCAGGCGTGGTCGTCTGCGTCTACCTGGTGAAGAGCCATCTCAGCGTCTATGGCGGCGGGGTGACGGAAGGGTTGTTCTGTGGCGGCGCCGGCCTTTTCGACTGCGATCAGGTGGCTGCGCACGAGTCCTCCTGGCTCCTGGAGCTGCCTGTCGCCGTCTGGGGACTTCTCTTCTACGTATGCCTCCTCGGCGTGTCTTTGTGTGCCCTCCTCCTGCGAGGAGGGGAACGGAAGGCGTTCGTCACCCTGGGGACGACTGCCTGCACGCTGGCGCTCCTCTACGATCTCTATCTGCTGTTCGTGATGGTGGCGCAGATCGGAACGATCTGCTTGAACTGCGTGGCCACCCATGTGCTCAATCTTCTGCTCCTGCTCAGTTTCTGGAAGCTGAACCGGGATCTCGAGGAGCCCGTGCGTTGGTCCCGGATTCTTCCTTCGTGGCGTCTCCTCCGCCACGGAACGGATACGGACTATTACCGCGCTCTTTTCCAGTCGGGCCTGATGGGAGTCACTCTGACGGTTGCGGCGATCTGCTTGGTTACGGTTCTTGAACCTCTTCGGGAGATCCGGACGTACGGCCAGAACGAGGTCGCGGACTTCACGCGACGCATGGCGAGTGCTCCGGAGATCGACATGGTTCGATTCGATCGCCACCCATCCCAGGGGCCGACGAGCGCGGCTGTGAATGTCGTGCTCATTGGAGACTTTCAGTGCAGCTTTTGCCGCTCCCTCGCGAACACCGTGGAGGATCTGCGGAGAGAGTATCCAGAGGACATTCGGGTGGTCTTCGTGCACTCCCCGCTGAGTTCGGAATGCAATGAGGCCATTCCGGGGAATTTCCATCCCGACGCCTGTTGGCTGGCGAAAGCGGGGGTCTGCGCCGAGGCGCAGGGCAAGTTCTGGGACTTCCACGACTATCTGTTCCAGGAGATCCCCAATCGCTCGGTCGGAAAGCAATCCACGCTGACCAAACTCACCGACATCGGACTCGATGAGGGAGAGTTCCTGGCCTGCATGGAGGGAAACGGACCGACCGACAGGGTGGCCGGTGACATCGCACTCTGCAGCGAACTCGGCCTCACGGTTACGCCCTCGATTGTCATCAACGGATACGCGAAGCGCGGAAGCGTGTTTCCATGGATGCTCACGCAAATCGTCACCGGCATCCTGAGCGAGGATGACGGCAATTCCGATCCCGAGCCCCCACCCTCATCGGGCGGAAAGAGTCGCCGGAAGGAAACGGGGCATACGTGAGCACCGACGGTCGTACCCCCTACGGCCCGCCACCCGCTCCCCCACCCCCCGCCACCATCACCGCCTCCCAACCCTGCCGCGCGAGCGGGTTCATCGGATCCCACCCGAGGGCCTGATCGAGGTCGCGCCGCGCCCGATCGAGGTCGCCGAGCCGGAACGCGAGGTGGCCGGAAAGGGCGGCCATCCGGGCGGCGTAGCGGCGCGCCTCGAAGAGGTGGGTGCCCGGGGCGTCGGGGTCGGGAAGCTCCGGCCAGTCCGTCGCCTTCCCGAGCCGCGGCGGATCGTCCGCGGGCTCGAGGCGCAACAGTAGCCCGTCGGGCACGCGGGCCAAAGCGGGCGCGATCCCCGGTTCGATCTCCTGGCCGATGTAGGCCCCACCCCGCTGTCGGCCCCGCTCGAGGATCCCTCCGATGACGCGCTCGAAGACGGCCTGGATCTCCGCGACCTCGTAGGGGCGTCCGCTCTCGAACCGCTCGATCAGCGTCTGGAGCCCGCCGGCGTCGGACTCGAGTCCCTCGAGGAGCTCGGGGTGCCAGCGGCGGATCCCCGGCAGGTTCCAGCTCCGACGGAAGAACTCCTGATCGAGAAGCGTGAGGTCGGCTCGGACGCCCTCCACCTGCTGGAGGTAGAGCGCGGGAGAGAGGAGGACGTCCCAGTGTGCGGAAAGGACGACCGAATCGCGTTCCGGGGTGGCGAGGAACGACCGGGCCATCGACTCCACCCAGCGGTCGTCGGAGCGATCCGAGCTCCTCCATCCCGTGATCAACGGAATCGCGGCGAGCAGAAGAACCGCCGGCGCGAAGACGCGCGCCCTCTTCCTTTCAACCATCCACTCGCCGACCGCGGCCGCCCCGAGTCCGATCGGCACCGCCACCAAGAGGTAGGGAGCCAGGAAGTACGTCGCGATGTCGTGAATGTCGTAGCCCAGCGGGTAGGCCAGGGCGAGCGTGAACATCGTCCCGATCCCCGGAAGCAGCCGCGGAACCCTCACGGCCCAGACCGACCCGATCACCGCCAACGCGAGCAGCGGCCATCCGTACCCGCCCACGAGATCCGACACGAACTCGCGGCCGTTCCGCGCAAGCGCGTCCGCCGACGTGAACATCCAGACGCGGTACTGCGCGCCCGTGACGTGCCGCACGAACGCGTTCCAGGTCTCGGGCGCGCCCCAGTTGAGGTAGGGGTGCTGCGCGGCCCGGATCGGAAGGAAGAGGTACGCGCTCGCACCGAGCCCTCCGAGCCCGGCCCCGGCCAGCAGAAGACGCGGGCGGAGGGAACCGCGCCGCAGAAACGTGCAAAGAAGAAATCCGGGGAGCAGCAGCGCCGACGTCAGGTGGTTCGTCAGGCAGAGCCCCCCCAGATAGCAGGCGAGAAGCCAGGCGCTCTCCCGGAAGCGGCCCGCGCCCCACAGTCTCGAACGCACGATCGCGTGCAGGAGCGCGGCGTCGAGGAACATCTGGAGGGCGTGGACCTCCGTCACCGTCGCGACCGACCAGAGGGCGGGGTGGAAGGCGAAGGCGAGAGCGGCCAGGCCCGCGCCCGCGACGCGCGGCCAACCGCTCCACCCCCGTCTCCTTCCGGGAAGCAGGTCTTCGACCGTCCGGTAGAGCATGAACACGGCGCCGGCGGCGAGGAGCGCCGACAGCGCGTTCATGACCACGATCGTCCGCACCGGCCACGGGAGCAGCGTGGCGACGCGACCGACCAGCGCGTAGAGGGGATAGCCCGAGGGGTGCGCGATTCCCAGCGTCGCGGCCACGGCGGCGAGCTCGCCGCTGTCGATCTCGGTCACGGTGGGAGCGAGGGTCCCTCCGTAGACCGCGAGTGCGAGCAGAGCGCCCACGCCGGCGAGCGCCTCGGGCCGGACCGCGGGACCCTCACGCACGGGAGAGCTCACCGGGCTCCTACTCGGTTCCGTTCGGCTAGCCCGCATATCTCACCAGTCTCTGCTGCGGCAGCGGCAAAGCCGCGCCTGACTTCGTCGTTGCGTCGCTTCCGCCCTGCGACGGGGCTACAGTCCCGCCCCGGGCGAAAGCACCCCATCTCCTCGCCAGACACGCCTATCCGCAGCCTCGCGACGAGCCGGGTGAGATATGCGCGCTAGACATCGTCGACGGGGAACTCGAGGGTGACCGTGGTCCCCTGGCCCACTTCGCTGCGGAGGCAGATCGTGCCGCCGTAGTCCTCCATGATCGCCTTGCAGATGGGAAGCCCGAGCCCCGCTCCTCCGGTCTTCGTGGAGAAGCTCGGCTCGAAGATCCGCGCGAGGTTCTCCTGCGGTATCCCCACGCCGGAGTCGGCGATGGTCACCCGGTTGTGGCCGTCGTCCCGGAACGCCCGCACCTTCAGGTCCCCGCCGTCGGGCATCGCCTGGATCGAGTTCTCGAAGAGATTGATGAAAAGGCGCATGACCTCGTCCTTGTCGATCCGGGTCCAGAGCCTTCCCTCCGGAGCGTCCAGGGAGAAGCCGACGCGGCGATCCTCCGCTTCTCCGTAGAGGCGGCGCGCCTCCCGGAGCAGACTCCCCAGATCCTCCCGGCGGACCCGACGGCCCGGCATGCGCGCGTAGTCCGAGAACTCGATGGCGATTCGCCGGAGCGCCTCGCACCGGTCGACGATGGTCTCGGTCGACTCCTCGAGAATGCGATCGAACTTCGGATGCCGGTCGCGCCACGCCTGTCGCAGGTGCTGCGCCGAGAGCTTCATCGGGGTGAGCGGGTTCTTGATCTCGTGCGCGACCTGCCGTGCCATCTGCGCCCACGCCTTGATCTTCTCCGACTTGATCAGGTCGGTGAGATCCTCGAACACGACGACCGCGCCCTGGGGTCGGCCCTCCCGGTCGAAGAGCGGCGTTCCGATGAGGCGAATCGTCCGCCGCTCCGGCTCCCGCTCCCGATCGTCTTCCCCGCGGCCGCCCTCGTCGCCCGTGTCGTCCGCGTCACCGGCGGTCCCCTCCGAAACGCCCTCGGTTGCCGTTGCCTCGATCTCGTGCACCACCTCCTCGCGCCTTCCCTCGAGGACGGGACGCACCGCCCTCATCACCGCGTGGAACGCGGGGCTCCCGGTCACGGTCTCGGGGAGCGCGCCCGTCACCGCGGCGGCGTCGAGGCCGAGGATCCGTTCGGCCGCCTCGTTCACCGTGGCGACGCGCCCCCCGGCGTCGAGGCTCACCACCCCGGAGGCCACGTGCCGGATGATGGCCTCGATGTACTCGCGGCGCTCCCGGTCGCGCGCCTCCGAGGCCGCGAGCCGATCCGACATCCGGTTGAACGACCGGACCAGCGCGCCGATCTCGGCCGGCGCCTTGGTCTGGATGCGGTGTCCGAACCGGCCCTCCCCGATTCGACGGGCTCCGGTGGCAAGCTCGGACAGGGGCCGGGTCAGCCGGTTCGCCAGCACCAGCGCCGCGGCGATCGCCGCGGTGAAGACGAGCAGACAGAGAAAGTAGATGCGGGAGAGCACGAGGTACGCATCGGGATCGAGACCCTCGTCCGCGAAGGGCGCGAGGGTCGCCAGGATGCCGACCGGCTCGCGCTCCTCGTCGAGGAGAGGCGCGTACCCGGAGAGAAACGACGTCGATCCGACGCGTGTCTCCAGCACCTCCCGCCGCGTCCCCTCGAGCTCGATCTCCCGGTAGACCTCGGAGTCGACGAGATCGCTCAGGATCTCCGCCTGGTAGAGCTCCGGCTTCGAGGTCGCGGTGAGGAGTCCGGCGGTGAAGAAGCTGATCGAGGAGCCGGCCCGCCGCTCGAGCTCGGAGGCGAGCGCGGCGTCGATGCGCTGAAAGGCGAGGACGGACCCGCCGGGCACGTCCTCGGTCGCCGGAACGGCCACGAGAGCGCAGGTGTAGAGATCCCGCCCCCGGCGGCGGAAGAACTCCACCGGCGTCTCGTCGGGGGGCACTTTCCCCGGGAGGAACGCCATGTCGAGGGCGGCCTCCCGGCTCGCGCCGATGAGCTGCCCGTCCGCCGAAACGACGACGATCCCGTCGACGGAGGCGGGCGTCGAGAGCGATCGGAAGTTGCCGGGGTCGCGCAGGGCGGCGACGACCTCGTCGGAACCGACCGCGTTGCGCGCCGCGTCGTAGAGACGGCGCCCCAGGATCTCCCGGGAGAGGCGCAGATCCTCCTCGAGCCGCTCCTGGTACTCCCGCCTCTTCTCCTGGACGAAGAGCCGGCGTCCGGCGACGCCGAGCAGGACCGTGGGAAGCAGGGAGACGAGGAGGAAGCCTCCGATCACCCGCTCCCGGAAGCCGATGCGGGGCAGGCGCAGACGGGACGGCCCGGAGTCGAGCGCGATCGGGGCGGTCAACATGAGCGCGAGGACGACGCCCACGGCGAGCACGAGGGATACGAGCGCGGAGCGCGCGAAGAGCGAGAGGGCGTGCAGTCCACCGTGCCGCTCGATGCCGAAGCTGAGATAGCCGACGGTGCGATCGCCGTCCCGCTCGCGCACGTGATAGAGGTCGTAGACCTTTCCCCCGAACCGCCCCTGCTCCCAGCGGCCGCGCACCTCGGGGCCGGAGAGGAGCTGCACGATCGTCGGCCGCACCCGCTTGCCCAGCGCGCCCTCCGGATCGGTCGACGCGACCAGGAACTCCCCCCGGTAGCGATCGATCCGGTCGGGCACGTCGCGCCAGAGCTGGAGGAAGTCGGGCGTCGGCGACAGGTTCGTGAAGACCGAGGCGAACCGCCGGTCAACGGTCCGCCAGCGCCGAAAGTCGTCCGTATAGGCGAGAGAGATCTCCACCGAGCCCAGGCGGCGTCCCCCGCGGAGCACCGGTTGACGGCGGGAGTAGACGTCGATGCGCTCGTCCCCGAGCTCCTCGCGCCGGAACGGCGGAGGGGCGCGCCCGGAGAAGCCGGCGGGTCCGAACGACGTCGCGCGCAGCTCGGGGGGGAACTCCCAGCTGAACGTGGAGAAGGTCCGGCCCTCCGGACCGACGATGCGCAGGAGACACCCGGACGGATCCCCCACGAGAGGACTCCGCGCCCAGACGATGAACGCGAGATTCGCGTGCTCCGGTCGAGGGGCGTCGCGCAGCGCGTCCCGGAGCTCGGGCGCGCGCACGATGTGATCGAGCGCGCTCTCCAGCAGGATCTGCCGATCGTTGGACGGAGATTGGTTCCGCTCGTGCGCGAAGAGCTCGACGAGCTCGCGCCGCCGTACCTCGTATCCCTCGCGGACCGGGAGGAAGACCGTCGCCGCCGCGAGCAGCGAGGTCACGAGAATCGCGCCCGCGCCCGGTCGTCTCCACCGGCGGGCGATCCAGTGGAACACGAGAAGCGCCAGCAGGGCGGGAATCGCGGGGAGCAGATCGCCCGAGAACTCGATGACCGGCTCGAACGCTTCGAGAAGCCGCTCCCGGGCGCCCGGCTCCGGGGCGGAGGTGAGGGAGCCCGCGCCCCTCCGAAGTGCCCCCGACGGCCCGGGACCCGAGGCGGACTCGATCTTGACCGCGGAGCCGAAGATCGCGAGCGCCGCCACGGTCGCGGCGCGGAGGCGGACCGGCAACCGCGCGAGCAGGGCGAGGGAGGCGTGGACGAGCACGTCGCCCCAGAGCAGAAACGCGACGCCACCCGCCAGAAGGGCGAGCTCCAGTATCGCGACGGGGGCCGAGGAGAGCGGATCGAGCCCTCCGTAGAGCTGCGAGTTCGCGCTACGTGCGATGTCGAGCACCCGGTTCCAGAGCAGTCCGACGACCGAGCCGACGAGCAGCGCCGCGACGAGCCCGCCGGGAACAGTGACCGCGGGCAGCCGTCTCGCGAGGCGGTGAATTGACTCCTCGTGGACGATCAGGGTGCGGCGGACCTCGCGTCCGATCAGGAGGAGCGCCACCGCGGTCAACACGAGGTCGCCGGGGGAGCCGGCCAGTCCTCCGTAGCGCATCGACGCGTAGAGCCGGGGATCGAAGAGCAGCAGAGGATCCACCGTCTTCTCCGGCTGCCATCGGAGGAGAGCGCCTCGGGCGAGAATCACGATGCCGATCCGGATCACGAGCGGGAGCGTCCCCCCCGGAAGCAGGCGGACGGGCCGGATCTTCGGCGCACCGAACCAGAGGCCGACGAGGGTGAGCAGGAACACGGCCAGAAGGAGCAGGACGCGCACCTGCCGGGTCCCGGCCAGGTCCGTGGCGAGAAGGCCCTCCCTCGAAAGGCCGGTGAGGGAGACCCGGCCCACCGGGGTCCCGTCCCCGGAGACGATGCTCGCGGTACAGGACGCGACATCCTCTCCGATCGAGAGCTTCGGCGGCCCGGCGCGATGGTCGTGAATGGCCTCGATGCCGCCGACGGCGAGCTCGAGCGCGACGTCGGCCCGAACGCCGCCGCCCCCCTCGAGATCCGAGAGGATGTCCCGCCCCTCGAGCGCCCGATTCTCGAGGGGGAATCGGACGCGCAGCGGCTCCTGATAGACGACGTAGCCGAGAACGTCCTCCCGCTCCGATCGCACCGGGTGAATCGCCTCGAGCAGCGTGTGGATGTTGCCCTGGCGAATCCGGAGGACCTCCGCGGTCCCGCTCGGCCGACGAGAGGGTTGCATCGTCGCGGTCGGCGGGCGGCCCGCCCAGGCCCGCGGCGCACCCTTCCGATCGTAGACCGTCACCCCTCCCCCGACGCCGCGGCGGACGCGTTCGGCCAGGTCGAGGAAGACCGGATGCCGGGCGATCTTCGCGAGCTGGATCTCGTCGGAGAGGAGGGCGCGCGTGTCGCGATCCGCCGCGATCTCCCGGATCGTGTCGAGGGCATCCGACCCGCGGGTGATCAGGAAGCGGACGATTCGCTCGGACCGGCTTTGCAGCTCGGTGGCGGCGATCTCTTCCCAGCGGCGTTGCAGCGCGGTTTCCCGGGACCAGAGCGCGATCTCGACGATCACGACGGCCGCGGCCAATGCCGGCAGGAAAAGAGCCCGGAGGCGTCGGCCGCGACGGAACCGGAGCAGGCCGATTCCCGCGACCGCGATCATCAGCGCCAGGAGACCGAGATGCACCGACACGGCCGGCCTCCCGTCACCGATCGATCGATCGGATCTCCCCCACGTACCAGGCCCCGTCCCTCATCCGCAGCGAGAGGTAGACGCGGTCCTCGTGGGACACGCCGTCGTTCATGCGGAACTCGCGGACAGCGACGGCGTAAGGGAATCGACCCTCGGAGTCGAGATTCCAGAACTTCTCGAACTCGAATCGATCCGTTCGAATGAACTCGAACATGTCCGTGAGCAGGAAGAACGCCTGGTCCCGATTGAAGTACCCGCCCCGGGGACCGCCCCTCTCGAACGAGAGCCGGACCTTTTCTTCGGGGTCGAGGAGCTCGAGCAGGGCCTCGACGTCCTCCGCCGCCCAGGCCTCCTCGACGACGGCGAACACGGCGAGCGGCCCGGTTCGCGTCTCGGACTCGGGGATTTCGCTCCGCTCGATCCCGGAGTCGAGGTCGGGCTCCGGGATCGCACTTTCCTCGGCCCCGAGGCCGGAGTCGGAGCGCGCGGAGGCGGAGTCCGTAGCCTGAACGGCGGGGGTCCCCGCGAGGACGCCGACGACGAGCGCCGCGCTCGCGGTCAGAAGACCGATCCGCTCTCGAAACACGATGGGAGACCTCCGCGACGGGCACGCGGGCAGGGGCCGGAGCCGTCGGGTCCGGATCGGAGCCTCGTCCGACCGGAGCCCGATGGGTCCGCCAGCGGCAACCGCCTCCATTCATGATAGGGCCGGGCTTCCCGGGGGGTCAATGGATCCGGCCAATTGCTTGTCGCAGCGCTATTTCCGGGGCTTGCGGGGCCGGCGCAGCTCCCACTCCACCAGCAGCGGCGTCGCCACGAAGATCGACGAGTAGGTCCCGATGAGCACCCCGATCACGAGGGCGAAGGAGAAGTCCCGAAGGACCTCCCCCCCGAACAGATAGAGCACGAAGACCACGACCAGGGTCGTCCCCGAGGTGATGATTGTCCGGGAGAGCGACTGGTTGATGCTCCTGTTCAGGACCACGTCGTATCCCTTTCGGGCCGGGGTCCGGAGGTTTTCCCGAATGCGGTCGAAGACCACGATCGTGTCGTTGAGCGAGTACCCCACGATCGTGAGGAAGGCCGCGATGACCGCGAGGGAGACCTCGAAATCCGCGATGCTGAAGACCCCGAGGGTGATCAGGACGTCGTGGACGAGCGCGACAATCGCCGCCACCGCGAACCGGAACTCGAAGCGGATCGTGATGTAGACGAGAATCAGGACCAGCGCGAAGATGATCGCCTGACCCGCGGCGCTCCGCAGCTCGCCTCCGATCTTCGGTCCGACCGTCTCCTCCCGCCGGAGGCTCAATCCGGGCCAGCGATCGCGAAGGCTCTCCTTCACCCGTTCCATCGACTCCTCGTCGCCCTTGTCGGGAATCCGGACGAGCATCTCGTTCGGAGGGCCGAATCGCTGGATCTCGGCATCGGAGTGTCCGATCGCGGCGAGGGCGGAGCGCACCTCGTCCACCGACACGATCTCCGTGAACTGCACCTGGACCAGGGATCCGCCGGTGAAATCGATCGAGTACTTCGGGCCGCCCTTGGTGACGAGAGAGACGAGCCCCGCGCCGATCAGCAACGCCGAGAGGACGGCGGCCATTCCCCGCCGTCCCACGAAGTTGACGTTGGTCTCTCCGAACAATCTCACGGCTTCGGTCTCCTCGGTTTCGCCGGCGTCAGATCGGAATCCGGCGGACGCGACCCCCGTACGTCATGAGGTCGAAGACGACCCGGGACACGAAGAGCGCGGTGAACATGCTGACGACGATTCCGATGGACAGGGTGATCGCGAACCCCTTGATGGGGCCCGTGCCGAACCAGAGAAGCGCGAGGGCGGTGATGAGCGTCGTGAGGTTGGCGTCGAAGATCGTGCGGAACGCGCGCTCGAAACCGCGGCTCACCGCATTGCGGAACGTCTGACCGACTCGGAGCTCTTCCCGAATCCGCTCGAAGATGAGCACGTTCGCGTCCACGGCCATGCCGACCGTGAGTACGAAGCCGGCGATGCCGGGCAGCGTGAGGACGGCGTCGAGATAGACCAGGACCGCGGTCATGAAGAGGAGGTTCAGCAAGAGGGCGAAGACGGCGATGAACCCCGCGGCGCGGTAGTAGATGGCCATGAAGACGAGCACCGCCATGAATCCGTAAAGGATCGCGGTCGTGCCCATGCGTATGGAGTCCTGTCCGAGCGAGGGTCCGACGGCCCGCTGCTCCTCGATCGCGATGGGCACGGGGAGGGCGCCCGCCCGGAGCACGACGGCCAGCGCGTTCGCGTCCTCGGGCGTGAATCGCCCGGTGATGCTGGCCGTCCCGGCGCGGATCTTCTCCTGGATCTCGGGCGCGGACCGGACCTTGCCGTCGAGAACGATCGCCATCTGCCGGCCGACGTTCTCTCCCGTCGTCCGACTGAAGTGCCGGCGGCCGGTTCGATTCAGATCGAACTCGACCAGGAAGTTGCCGGCGATGTTCGAGGTGTTGTCGGGCTGGGGGCGGGCGTCCTCGAGCATCTCGCCGGTCAGCTCGGGCTGCGACGTCAAGAGGTAGAGGTTCCGAGTCCGGTTCCCCGCTCCGTCGGTGAACGTGTCGGAGTGCCAGGCGAACTCCACGTCCTCGGGGATGACCCGGGTGTTCTCGTCCAGGAACTCGAGGTAGGCGGCGACCCGTTCGTAATCCTCCTCGAGGATACGGGCCGTGTAGTTCACGGCGATCCGCCCCTGCCACTCCTGGTAGTCGATTCGGGAGTGCAGCGGACGCCCCGCCGTCAGCTCGACGTCCTCGGCGAGGTACGCGACGAGGTCGATCTCTTCGACCTCCTCCCCCGCCCCGCCGGGAGTCTCCGGAGCCCCGATCGCCGTGGAATCGCCTTCCGCTCCCCCTTCGTCCGCGCCTTCGTCGGCCTCTTCCTCTCCGCTCTCCTCGGCGCCGTCCTCCACGCTTTCCTCCGCCGCGTTGTCCGCACCCCCGAACGGCTCGTCCGGGGAATCGCTCGACGCGTCGTCCACGGAGGACGCGGCCGCCAGTCCGGCGTTTTTGGCGAGCTCCAGATCGAGCTTGTCGATGAGGCGTGACATCTCGGCGCGGGGTCGGACCATCTGGAACTCGAGCACCGCGGCCTTGGAGATGATCTCGCGGGCGAGCTCGAAGTCGTCCACCCCGGCGAGCTCCACGATGATGCGGCGGTTCCCCGCCTTCTGGACCACCGGCTCGGTGACCCCGAACTCGTCGATGCGGTTCCGTATGACCTCGAGCGCCCGATCCATGATGTCTCCGATCTCGAAGTCCGGATCCTTGATCTCGGACTCGTCGATCTCGAGCACGAGGTGCATCCCCCCCTGAAGGTCGAGGCCGAGACGGAGGGCCGCGTTCTTGAGCTCCTGGAGCTCGGCGGGGTCCATTCCCTCCCGCTCGCTCTCAGTCAGGCGGGTGTAGCGGTAGGTCGAGCGGACGGCGAACAGCGCGAGGACGATGGCCCCGAGGATGATGATCACCCGCCAGCGCATGTTCAGGCTCATCGGAGGTCGCCTCGGGAAGCGCGCCGGGTGCGGTGTCGACCCCGCGCGCACGGGAATCGCCGTTGGTTCACAAGGGCTTCACAGGGGCGCTGAGGGTAGAGAGCCGGAGGCTCGCTGTCAACGGGGAGGATCCTCCCGGCCCGGCCCTCGGAATCGCATCTGAGCGATCATCTCGCGGACCGCGTCGAGCATGCCCACGGAGAGGGCCCGGCCCACGATGGAGTGCCCGATGTTCAGCTCGACGATCGAGGGGATCCGGCAGACGGGCCCGACGTTCCGGTAGTCCAGGCCGTGTCCCGCCAGTGGCTCGAGCCCGATCTTCTGGGCCAGGGCGGCGGCGTCGGCGATCCGGTGGAGCTCGGCCGCGGCTTCGTCCTGGTTCGGGGCGTCGGCGTAGCGGCCGGTGTGGATCTCGACGGCCTGGGCCCCCGCCTTCAGGGAGGCCTGCACCTGATCGAGATCGGGATCGATGAAGAGGCTCACCCTGACGCCGCCCTCTCTCAGGCGTTTCGCCGCCTCCGCGATCCGCGGGCCCCCTCCGAGGACGTCGAGACCTCCCTCGGTCGTGAGCTCCTCCCGCTTCTCCGGGACCAGAGTGCAGACGTCGGGGCGCACCGAGAGGGCGATGGAGATCATCTCGTCGGTGGCGGCCATCTCCTGGTTGAGCCGCGTCCGGACGACCTCGCGCAGAAGCCTCAGATCCCGGTCCTGAATGTGCCGCCGGTCCTCGCGCAGGTGAATGGTGATCTGATCGGCTCCCGCCTCCTCGGCCAGAACCGCGCAGCGGACCGGATCGGGGTCCCGGCCCTTGCGGGCCTCCCGAACGGTCGCCACGTGGTCGACGTTCACGCCCAGTCGCATCGCGTTCTCCCCTCTATTCCTCGCGGGCGGGGCCTCTCCGGAACCCGCCTCCGGCCCCGGCAGCCTGTATCAGTTCGGAAAGCCCGACCAGTCGAATCCCGTCCGCCCGCCACTCGTCGATCGCGACGCGGACCGCCTCCACCGTGCCGGGGCGGACGTGCCCGATTCCGATCGCCCTCCCGCTCCGTAGAGCGATTCCCCCGAGCCGCCGCGTCCGGGCGGACGGCAGCGGGGCGCTCTCGTCTCCCCCGTCGAGAAAGAGGTTGTTCGAGAGGCTGGCGACTCCGAGGTCTTTGGCCCGCTCCGGGACGACGGAGTAGGGAGTGGTCCGGCTGTCCAGGAAGAACAGAGAGCGGTCGCGGCCCCGGATCTCGCGCAGGACCATCTCCACGAGCGGACCGCACGACGTGAACCGGGAGCCCATGTGGTTGGACACCCCGGAGTAAAAGGGCAGGCCGTCGAGCAGCCGCCCGAGCCGGCGCGAGTTCTCCTCGCGGCCCAGACCGACGAGGAGGGCATCCTCTCCGGGATCGTGGCGCACGGTGTCCAGAGGCTCCATCGGAAGGTGGAGGATCACGTCGTGCCCCCGCGCCCTTGCCGACTCCGCGAACGCGCGGCTCGCGGGCAGCCCGGGCAGAACCGCGAACGTCAAGCGGGCGGGCATGTCCAGGAGCTCACGGGCGAGGCCTCCGGTCGTGTAACCGAGATCGTCGAAGACGACCGCGAGCTCCGGGGTGGCACCCGAGCCCCACCGGGGCGGGGCCGACGATCCCTCGGGCAGGAGCGTGAGCTGGTGCGTGATGTCGCCCTCCCCCCCGACGACCATCTCCATCGAATCGGGAGATTCGGGAAGGGGCCCCTCTTCCACGACGTCGAAAACCGCGCCCCCCGCGTCGGTCACGGCGCGGGAGATGTCGAGGTTCATCTCGCCGTAGCTCGCGCCGGGAGGCACGTCGAACCGCAGCCGGGCCGGGGACACCTTTCCGAGCTTCGCGTCGACGGTGCCGGGCTTCGCGGTGAGCGACCGGCGATCGACCCCGCGGATCACCAAGACCTCATCGATCGCGCGATCGAGACGCTCCCGGAGCGAGAGGTGGCCGGTTCTCGCCCAGGCTTCGCCCCCGACCCACGCGAACCACGCGAGGGGCAGTAGGGCGAAGGGTAGGGCGGCGAGCGCCGCGCGACGGGCCCACCGGAAACGGGAGCGGATGGGGGATCGAGATTGGAGGGGGGATCGGGGCGACATACGAACGAGATCCGGATGGAAGCCGACGAACTTGGCCCCGCAGGGTAACAGCCGGGGGCCGGCCCGTCATCCGGTTATTGGACTCGCTCGGGGACCGGAACGGACTTCCGGTCGGACGCCGCTGTCGCAGTAGAGGCCGGGGAGAGATGCAGGCTAGAGCAGCTCCCTCTCGTACTGCCGCAGGATCAGCCAGTTCCCATCGCCGCCCTGGACGAGCTCGAAGACGAACCGCCCGGTGGTGCGCAGCGCATCGTTCTCGTTGAACCAAACGAACGCGTCGACGTCGGTCGTGACCTCGACGGCGCCCGGGGGCTGCAACAGGTTTCGCTGCACCCGGTTGGTCAGCTCCATGGTGATCCGATCGACGCGGCGGGCCTCGCTCCCGTCGGGCGGCTCGAACTCGGGGTTGAAGAGGTTCGCCGCCATCCGGAGCTCCTCGGTCCTCCCCCAGCTATCCCCCGTAAGCCACGGAAAGTCCTGCGCGTCCTCGTCGAGAGGGTAGAACTCGTAGTTCGGATGGAGAACATCGCTGTACTCGTTGTAGAGGCGGTTCTCCCACACGAAGGCGTAGTAGTCAACCGTGCTGTCGACGGTGGTCCGCTCCGGGAGCCGGTTCTCGTTGCCCCCTCCCCCTTCGTCGCTGTCGGGGCTGAGCGGGCAGCCCGGCACGAACAGAAGGAGAGCGACGAGGCCCAGGGCGATGGGGGTCTGGCGGACGATGCGATGCTGGAAAACCACGATTACTCCTCCGAAGATCGTGGGGCGGGCAGTGGGAGGGGCTACTTGCCGGCCGGGTCGCGGCGACGGAGTCGGAAAGTCAAGGTTGCAGGGTGCGCGGCAGGATGCTCCTTCCGTTCGCCGGCCATCCCGGGTCTGGTCCGGCCAGGACCGGTTCGGGGATCTCCGGGGCGTCGTGAGCAAGCTCTCTTCCGGAACGCCACTATTTTACGGAGTCCGCGACTCCCGTGTCAATCCTCCCCTCTCCCGGGAAGGCGGCATCCGGCCCCGGAAGTCAATTCTTGACAAGGAGTTGTGGATCCAGCCGGTGCACGGAGCCACGCGCCGGGTCGCGCCGCGGGGGCGGGTGTCCGATCCGGGCGCCCGATCAGAACAACCGGTTCCGGCCCTTGAGCAGCCCCCAGGAATCGTCGTCGGGCGAGGACTTGACGTCCTTCCACTCGTAGATGAACCACTCGCCGCTGGACTCCTGGCGGATCCGCAGCCACGCCTCCCCGATGTAGTGGGCGACCGAGCTCCCCTGGTGGAGGGTCAGAACGTAGTCGTACTTGAGCTGGCGTCCGATGCTCTCCACGATCTCCTCGAAGAGCATGAGGTCCAGGCTCAGCGAATCCGCCGATCCGGAGATCGCCTCCGCCGTGGCCGACTCCACGTCCCGGGTCCACCCGTCGTACGCCCCGTCTCCGGGCCGCTCGATCTCGTCGATCTGAAAGCGATCGGTGTCGTCCGGCTCGAACGTGAAGTCCTCGGTGAGAGCACGACGGTAGTCGTTGAAGATCGCCTTCTCGAACGCGACCTCCAGGTTCTGCACGATGATGTTGGGCGACGTCGGGGGCTGCCAGAGCGAGCTCGCCCCCTCGCTCAGGACCGGTTCCCGGGTCGCGAAGAGATCACAACCCGCCCCCATGAGAACGGGGAAGACCGCCGTCAAAGACAGCATCCGGATGCCGCTCGCGCTCCGTTCACCGGATCCGCTCGAGATCGTCTCCCTCATCAGTCGCCTCTCTTGAAGGGCTGGTACTCGATGCCCGCCCGGATCGTGTAGAAGCGCTTCTCGAAGTCCGACACCCGGTCGCCGCTCTTCTGCGTCTGCGAGAAGTTCAGGTCCAGGCGGATGTGTTTCACGATCGATTTCTTGAGCTGGACTCCCGTGGAGATCTCTTGCGTGCGGGGTTCCGACGTGAGCGTGCGTTCCCCCTCATCGACGACGTATTGATCGTCCCCGTAGCGACGATACGTCACCTGGGTCCGAATGCCGGAAAGGGGGTTGTAGAGCACTCTGGCCTCGACGTTGAATCGACGAACCTCCCGGGATCGGATGAAGAGGCGCCTCCCGTCGAACTCGTTTTTCCGGTAGGCCCCTTCATCGCTGAACTCGTAGCTGCCGAGCAGCTCGGTCGAAAGACGGGTGGTGAAGGCGTGCTGCCAGCGCTGACGCGTGGAGAAGCGGCGCCTGAGGTTGTTTCGATCCTCCTGGAAATCGAAGACCGCATACTTTGCGTCGGCGGTGAACTCGCCGTTGATGTTCGCCTTTCCGATTCGGAGGTTGTAGCTCGGGGTGATGAGATAGGTGTAGTCGGTCTTGTTGTCGGGCGACTTGCGGGGATCGATGTTGATCGACTCCTGCTGGCGCACCTCCATCTTCAGCGAGCCGCCGAACGTGGTCCAGGGATTGTATCGAACCGTGAACGTGCCTCTCTGAGTGCGAAGGTCCCGGTCGTTGTCGTTCGCCTCCTTGTCGTCGAACGCGTGGACATCGAGGCTGATGAAGTAGCCACCCTGGAACTCCACGTTTTGGAGGATCGACTGCCGGTAGTCGATCTGGCCCTTCTGTGTCTCGACCGTGCCCGCCTGCCGCGTCCGGTAGTCCTGGTCCTCGTGCCTTCGCTCCATCTTGACTGTGAATCGGGCGCCCTCCCAGGGCTTGTAGTTCATGTCCAAGTCAGCCGAGCGCGTCAGGGTGCGAGAGAACCGGACCGTCTCCAGATCGAAGTCGCGTTCGCTCCGGCGGACCTGGGCGTTGGCGCGCACCTCGAGCGCCTCGATCGGTTTCGAGGTGAGGTTCGCCCTCACGTTCTGTTCGCTCGTGGTCCGCGTCTCCTGGCGGCCGCTGAGGGAATCGACCTGAGAGATGTACTGCTGTCGGTTCACCGTGTAGCCGCTGGTCAGCTTCAGCTTCGTGTCGGCGTCGAACTCGGCGTCGAGGCTCGCGGTTACCTTGTTCCGCAGGTTCTCGTCCGTCGTCGATGTGGTGTCCTTGACGGTGACGGGCTGTCCCAGACTGTCGACCGTGTCGAACGTCCGGACCTCTTCGCGGTCCCCCCGCGAGAGGTTTCCGCTGTAGTCGATGCCGAACTTGTTGCCGCCGACGGGACGCGAGACCTTGATGCCCCATTTCGGAGAGAGCTGGTCGGTTTTGCCGTCGGTGAGGCGCGTCTCGTAGGAGTTCCGACTGAAAGTGAGACCCACCGACGACTCCAGCGACCCGACCACAGGAACATCCTGTTTGAAGCGGACCTGCCCCGTCAGTGCCGTGTTTCCCGACTTCGACTCGAGCGTCGTGTCTCTCTTCTGTTCCCGATCGTCCCGGGAGAGAGTGAACGAGGCGGTCGTGCCCTCTCGATAGCGGAAGTTGAAGGTGGAGGAGAGGGTGCGGTCGTCCTTGACCTTCCGCGTCGACTCGTTGAACTCGTTTCCGTCCGTGACGCGGGTGATCACGGTGCCGCCGCCGATGAACGGAATGCTGGTGTCGAGCTCGTTTTGCAGCCGGTAGACGTCCTTTTGCTCGGTGTAGGTGGTCTTCAGCTTCGGATTGAAGGACGACGTGATCTCGATGGTCTGCGCCCGGATCGAGTCCGCGACCGCCGTGACGGAGTCCCGAAGCGTTCGGATGGACTCGGGCATAGTGATCTGGAAGCCGAATGCGTCCGTCAGCGGATCGAGGGGCTGGTCGCGCCGCTCCTTGTCGAGCAGCCGCGCGAGATCGGCCTGAGAATCGTACTCCCACCAGAAGCCCTCGATCCCTTCCCCCGGGACCGCCTCCTCGTACACCCGTACGGAGCCGTCCGTGCTCAGGAACTTCCTCGTCACCGCCGAGTCCGGCGCGGCGGGTGCACTCGCCGAGTCGGCGGGCGCTCCCCCTCCCTCGTCCTCCGCGACGGAGACCGTCGTATCCGGCGCAGCGTCACCGCCCGAGGGCGTCTCCTCCTCGGCCCGAGAGATCCCGCTCGTCAGAATCAGGAGGAACGGGACGAGAGCGGTCCGGGTGATCCGAAGGAGAGGACTCACGATCTCTTCTCCCGGGGGGAGGATCGCGCGCCCGCGCGCTCGAGGAGGACGGGCCAGTCCTCCGGTTCCAGGTCTTCGGGCCGCGCCCGGTCCGACCGACCGAGTGCGACGAGCGCCGCCGCGAGGACCTCTTCGCTCGCCACGGTCTCCTTCAACGTCTTGCGGAGCATCTTCCGGCGGTGCCGATAGGCGATGTTGACGGCCTGCCGCAGGGACGAGTCGAGTGCGGCTCCCGGTATCCGGTCGAGCGCGAGGACCGCCGAGACGACGTCGGGAGGCGGATAGAACGCTCCCCTTCCCACCTCGAAGAGGCGCCGCACTCGATACAGCAGTCGGAGGAGGACGGCGGGAGCGCCGAGCCCTCTTCCCCCCGCCCCGGCCAGGAGTCGGTTCCCGACTTCCCGCTGGACCATGATGACGGCCCGCGGGATGCGATCGACGTGATCGATCAGTCGGGCCAGCAGGGGACCCGTGATCGAATACGGGAGATTCGCGACGAGCACTCCGGTGGAGGGGGCCACCTCGGTGAGGTCGATTCGGAGCACGTCTTCCCGAATCAAGGTGAATCCGGGTCGTTCTCCTATGGTCTCCTGGAGACAATCGGCGATACGGCGGTCGATCTCGATCGCGGTGACGCGCGCTCCGCTCTCGAGCAGGGGAATCGTCAGCGCCCCCAGCCCCGGGCCGATCTCCAGGACTTCGCTCCCCGGTCCCACGCCGGCCGCGGTGACGATGCGCCGGCCGAGGGCGGGGTCGTGCAGGAAGCTCTGGCCGAGGCGCTTGCGGGGAACGATGTCGTAGCGGGCGAGGGTTTCCCGCAGCGGGAGCTTCGCGGTGGCGATGGCTGAGACCTCATGTGGGGCGAGGGGAAAGGCGGGGCGCGACCGGGAAGGGGGAGAGCTCCCGCGCTCTCCGACATCCATTGTAGCCCGGACCCTCTCTCCCTTCCACCGCACGCTTGCGGGAGCCTCCGTCGCCGCGGGGCCGGGATCCGCGTCAATCCGGTTCACGGGGGAATCCGAAGAGGCGCCGGGCGGCCCCGGAGGTCATCTCGTGAACGGTCCGGGAGGGCAGGTCGAGTTTCTCCGCCAGAGCCTCCGCGACGTGGACCAGGTATCCGGGCTCGTTCCGCTGACCCCGGTGGGGAACGGGCGCCATCCAGGGAGCGTCCGTCTCCAGCAGCAGACGACCTACGGGAACGCGCTTCAACACCCGGTCGGCCTTCCCCTTTCCGAACGTCAGCGTGCCCGTGAACGAGAGATGGAGACCGAGCCCGATCGCCCGCTCGGCGTGCGCGGGGCCGCCGGAGAAGCAGTGCAGGACTCCGGGCAGACCGGCCATGGCCGGATCCGCCAGTCCTGCGAGCACCTCGTCGTGCGCGTCCCGGTCGTGCACGATGACCGGAAGTCCCAGCTCGTGCGCCAAACGGAGCTGAGCCGCGTACGCCGTGCGCTGAAGGTCGGGAGGACACCGGTCACGGTAGAAGTCGAGACCGATCTCGCCGATGGCGACGACCTCCGGACGGGCCGCCCACTCGCGAAGGCGCCGCTCGGCATCCTCTCCCCAGCCGCGAGCCTCGTGCGGGTGAATCCCCACCGCGACGCGCACCATCGGATGGCGGAAGGCGATCTCGAGCGCACGCTCACAGGAGGCGAGGTCGATTCCGGGCACGAGAATGCCGTGCA
Organism: bacterium; assembly: GCA_025774805.1. Classification (GTDB taxonomy): domain Bacteria; phylum ARS69; class ARS69; order ARS69; family ARS69; genus JALGZR01. Next base: position 10,081 of record JALGZR010000083.1, on the reverse strand, counting down.
CGCCGGACGCCATCGCCCGTTCGATCACGGCGTCGAGGTCGTCGTCGTATTCACGGACGTTCAGATGGCAGTGCGAGTCGATCACCGGCGGACCCTCCGAGACGGGGACGATCAGCGAATCCGGGCGCCGGCCGCGATCTCTTCCCCCGGCCCGAGGAGCGTCATCCTTCCGTCCGCCTGCGCCACGAGGATCATCCCCCGCGACTCGATGTCCCGGATTCGGGCCGGCTTCAGGTTCGCCACCAGAACGACTTGTCGTCCCTTCAGCTCTTCCGGGGCGAAGTGTGCGGCGATTCCGGCGACGACGCGACGCCGGTCGTCGCCGGTGTCGATCTGCAGCTCGAGGAGACGATCCGCTCCCCGGACCGGCTCGGCGGAGAGGATCGTTCCGACCACGAGCTTCACCCGCTCGAAATCCGCGAGCTCTATCAGGTCCTCTTCGCGATCCGGTTCCGCCTCCCCCGGCGCGCGACCCGACCCGTCCTTCGCGGGCCGGCCCGCCGCGGCGGTGTCCGGGGAAGCATCGATTCGGGGAAAGAGCGGCTCGGAGGGAGCGACCTTCCAGCCCGTCGCCTCCCGCCACGCGAGCGCCTCGTCCCAGAGCCCGCCCGGATCCTCGGGCAGCCCGAGTCGCCGCCGGATTCCGATCGCCTTTTCGGGGATGGCGGGCTCGACCAGGTACGACACGATGCGAAGGGCCTCGAGCAGCTCCCCCAGCGTGCCGGTCAGCTCGTCCCTTCGCGCCGGGTCCTTCGCGAGCTCCCACGGTTTCGTCTCCTGAATCGCCCGGTTCGCGCGGCGCACGAGCTCCCAGGTGATGACCAGCGCCCCGGAGAGGTCGAGGCGCCGATAGGCTTGTCCGACGCGGGACGCCACGTCCTCCGCCACGTTCCGCAGACCGGTGCGTCCGGTTCCGTTTCCCTCCGCGATCTCGCCGCCCAGGAACTTGAACGTCATGTCGACGGTGCGTTTCACCAGATTGCCGAGGTCGTTCGCGAGATCCGCGTTGTACCGGGAGATGAAGCTCTCCCAGCTGAAGTCGCCGTCCTTGCCGTAGGTGATCTCCCGGATGAGGAAGTACCGGAGCGGATCGGAGCCGGTCGTGTCGATGACGTCGAGTGGGTTCACGATGTTGCCCAGCGACTTCGACATCTTAGTTCCCGACTGGTAGATGAACCCGTGGCCGAACACCGACTTCGGCAGTTCGAGGCCGGCGGCCATCAACATGGCCGGCCAGATGACACAGTGAAAACGCGTGATGTCCTTCCCGACGATGTGGACGTCGGCCGGCCACCACTTCGAGAATTCCCCCTCGTCGTCACCGAATCCGATCCCCGTGAGGTAGTTCGTCAGCGCGTCGAACCAGACGTAGACCACGTGGTCCGGGTCGCCGGGAAACGGAATGCCCCACTCCCCTCCGGCCCGGGAGATCGAGAGATCTTCGAGGCCCCGCTCGAGGAACGAGAGAACCTCGTTGCGGCGGGGCTCCGGTCGGATGAAATCGGGATTACTCCGAATGTGATCGACGAGCCTGTCCCGAAACGCGGAGAGCTTGAAGAAATAGTTGTCCTCCTCGACCCACCGGGGCTTTGTCGCATGGTCCGGACAGAGACCGTCGACCAGATCCTTCTCCGTGTAGAAAGCTTCGCACCCCTCGCAGTACCAGCCGGTGTACTTGCCCCGCGTGATGTGCCCGTTCTGTTGCACGCGCCGCAACAGCTCGTGCACCCCGACGTGGTGCCGGGTCTGGCACGTCCGGATGAAGTCGTCGTAGGACACGTTCAGTCGCCGGTAAGCCTCGCGGAACTCGAGCTCCATCCCGTCGACGTACTCGCGCGGGGGCTTCCCCGCGGCCCGGGCGCTCTTCGCGACCTTCGTGCCGTGCTCGTCGTTTCCGATGAGGAAGAAGACGTCGTAGCCCAGGGAGCGGTGCGCCCGGGCGATGCAGTCGGCCGTCACCTTTTCGTAGGCGTGACCGAGGTGAGGCTTCGCGTTCACATAGTCGATCGCGCAGGTGATGTAGAACGTCGGTCGGCTCACAGGGTGTCTCCGGGCTTCGGGCGGGCGCAGAATCGGATGATGGACCGGGGCGGGTCGACGGTCAAGAGCGCCGCCGCGAGGAAGCCGATCGCGACGGGGCACGGCCTCGCGACGGGCTGGGGGGAAGTGCCGGCTAGCGGAGTCTCACCGGCCGCAGCCAGACCGCCGGGTTCACCGGTTCGGCGTCTTTGCGGACCTCGAAGTGGAGTATGTTTCCCAGCAGGGAGCCCGTGTCGCCGACCGACGCGATGACGTCCCCCGATTCCACGACGTCGCCGGGGCTCACGTACACTTTCGAGGTGTGGGCGTATAGCGTGTAGTAGCCGCCGCCGTGACTGAGGATGATGCACTGACCGTAACCGGGCAACCAGTTCACGTAGTCGGCCCGGCCCCGGTGGACCGCGATGACCTCGGACTCCTTCTCCGCCATGATGTCGATGCCGCCGTTGAACGTGGACGTCCCGAAGCGCCTGTCCTTCTGAATGCCGTACCAGCGGGACACCTTGCCTTCGACGGGCCAGGGCAGCGCGCCCTTGGCCCCGACGAACGTATTCCCGTCGAGGTCGATCTCGCCGTCCGCCAGACGCCGCGCTCGCTCCTGGAGCTCGGACATGAGCTGCTGAACCTGCTTCTCCGCCTCCTCCAGCTCGCCGATCAGGCGCTCGCGCCGGGTCTTCTCGCTGCGCACGGAGTCGAGGAGGCCTTTCCTCTCCTCCCGCGTGCGGGCGAGCTCGCTCCTCTCCCGTTCCGACTCCTCGCGGATGCCGCGGACCTCGGACATCTTGCCGGCGAGCTCGATCTCGGACTTCCGCACCACGGCCAGGGAGGCCAAGACCTCCTCGTAGAGCTGACGGTCCTGGGTCGCCACCATCAGCAGCCAATCGAAACGGCGAACGAGATCGGCCGCGGAGCTCGCTCCCAGGAGCACCTGGAGCCCCGGCTTCTCCCCGAACTTGTAGATGTTCCGGAGCCGGCGCCGCAGAACCGCCCGGCGCTCGTCGAGCCGGGAGCGCTCTTGCCCCAGGCGGGAGCGCGTGCGTTCCAGGTCGGCGCTGAGCCGGCGCTCCTTCCTCTCCAGGCCGGTCAGGAGTCGCTGCTTGAGGGTCAGATCGGAGTCCAGGGAATTGAGCTGCTCGAGGATCTTCATCTCGCGCGCCGCGTACTTCTTTCGCTCGTTCCGTGCCTGCTCCAGTTCCCTTCGCACGCGATCCAGCTCCGCGGACTCCTGTTCCATCCGCTCCCGTACCGTCTCCGGATAGACGATGTCCTCGGAAAGCGACGCCCCCTTGGGGTCCGCAGCAGTCGGTCCGGAAGCCGGTCCCGACAGGAGCAGAAGGACGAGGAACGGAAGCGGGATCCATCCCCGGGCCGGCGGGCGCCGCGGGGAGCGCGCCCGGGTGCGCTGCGGGGGGGACGAGACTGGTCCGGTCACCATCGCCGGACGAAGCCACGGATCGAGATCAGGCTGCCCAGACCCCCGAGGAACGCCCCGAACCCCAGGAACAGGGCGAACGCGGGGATCGAGAGGGCTTCGACCTCAGGCACCCGTTCCTGCAGGAACCCGGTGAGCCCGATGAGAAGCCCGGTGGCGAGAAGAGCGGCGAGACCTCCCTGGATCAGTCCCTCGATGACGAAGGGGCGGCGGACCACGCCGATGGTCGCGCCCACCATCTTCATCAGCTCGATCAGATCGCGCCGGGCGATCAGAGTCAACTTGACGGTGTTGGCGACCACCACGAGCGAAGAGAGCGCGACCACCACGCCCAGGAACAGGTCCACGAGCACCAGACCGACGATCACGCGGTTCAGTCGCCCGACCCACTCCCGGCCGTATTTGACCTCGTCGACGCCGGCCATCTCCTCGATCTGCTCCGCCATCAGGGCGATTCGATCCGTCGCCTTCCAGTCGTCGAACAGCGCGACCTTGAACGTGTCCGGGAGGGGATTCGTCTCGAGCGCCTCGAGCAGGTACTCCCGTTCGCGGAGCTCCCGCCGGAACTCCGCGAGGGCGTCGTCTCGGGACAGGTACTGGACGTCACGAACTCCCGGGTGCTCGCGCAGGAACCGGTCGAGCGACTGGAGCTCGGCGTCCCGCACCGCCTCCTGCACGAACACCACGATCTCGACCTGCTCCTGGACGGCGATGATGGCCGACCGCAGGTTCACGGTGATCAGAAGGAAGATGCCGAGCACGAACAGCGAGAGACCCATCACCGCCACCGAGGAGACGGCCAGCAACGGAGAGCGCCGGAGGTTGAGCACGCCCTCCCGGATGGTGAACAGCAGTGAGTTCACGGCCGGTGCTCCATCGCGACCGGGGAGGCCGGGGTGACGCCGCGTCGAGCCGGCCACGACTCGTCCGCGGTGGCCGAGGGAAGATGATCGGAGACGAGATGTCCCTTTTCGAGGACCAGAGTGCGGGCGCGAAATTCCCTCGCGACATCCAGATCGTGCGTGGCGACGAGGACGGCGGTTCCGCCCGCCGAGACCTTGCGGAGGAGACGAAAAATCTCCCGCTTCGTGGCTCCGTCGAGGTTGCCGGTCGGCTCGTCGGCGAGCACCACGAACGGATCGTTCACGATGGCTCGCGCGATCCCGACCCGCTGCTGCTCCCCGCCCGAGAGCTCGTCGGGACGGGCGTCCCCCCGTTCCGCGAGTCCCACCGACGCGAGCGCCCGCACCACCCGTCGGTGCATCCCGGCCCGGCGTGCCCCGGTGGCCCGGAGCACGAAGGCCACGTTCTCATAGGCGCTGCGGTCGCGCAGAAGGCGGAAGTCCTGGAATACGGGACCGATCCGACGCCGGAGGAGCGGCAGCTCCCGCCTTCGGATCCGGCCGCTCGAGAAACCCTCGAGGATGACCTCGCCCGCGGAGGGCTTCTCCTCGAAGGACAGGAGCTTCATGAGAGTCGTCTTGCCGGCCCCGGAGGGCCCGGTGACCACGACGAACTCCCCCCGCTGCACCGTGAAGGTGACGTCCCGAAGCCCCCACCGGCCGCGGCGGTACTCTCTCCCGATGTTGGTCACGCATACCATATCGTTCCTCGAATCGGCACGAATCGCCCACGAATTGAGCCCATCGGTCGATCGCTGGCCCGAAGCGGAGGCGGTCTCCGCGGGTGGCGGCCCTGCCGGTACCGGCGCCGGGAGGCGAGCCGGAGGCCCTGACCCGTCGTCCTCATCCCCTTTTCCTCTGGCCCGCGACTCTCACCCGCGTCTGCCGCGGCGGCGGCCGGCGACGAGCCCGGCGAGAGATGCAGGCCATCGGCTCGGGGAGAGGCTAGGTCCGAACGGGGGCCGGGTCAAGCGGAGGGGGGTCCGACCCAGGCCGCGGCGAGCCGCGCCGCCTCGACCAGGCTGTCGGAAGAGGCGACACCGCGGCCGGCGATGTCGAAGGCGGTGCCGTGGTCGACGCTCGTGCGCAGAAAGGGCAGTCCGAGCGTCACGTTGACCGCCTTTCCCCCGGAGAGCAGCTTCACGGGGATCAGCCCCTGGTCGTGATACATCGCGACCACCGCGTCGTAGCTCCCGAGGTGCCGGGCGAAGAACGAATCCGCGGGAAACGGCCCCTCGACGCGCCACCCCCTTCGCCGCGCCTCCTCGATCACGGGCCGGATCGTGCGCGACTCCTCGCCTCCGAAGCGCCCCTCCTCCCCGGCATGGGGATTGAGTCCGAGCAGGGCGATTCGGGGATCGAGAATGCCGGCCCGGTGAACGAGGCACTCTCGCGTCAATCGCACCCGCTCGGCCAGCATCTCCGGCGTCAAGTGCCGGGCGACCTCGGAGAGCGGGACGTGAGTCGTTGCCAGGGTGATCCGGAGATCCCCCGTGACGAACATCATGGCCACCTCGGGCGCCCCGGCCAGCTCGGCCAGAAGCTCGGTGTGACCCGGATGGGGAACGCCGGCGGCCGCGAGAGCGGTCTTCGAGAGAGGAGCGGTCACGACCGCGTCGATCCTTTTCCCCAGAGCGTCCTGCGCGGCGGCCCGCACCGCCTCGGCCGCCGCCCTCCCCGTGAAGGCGCTCGGGGTCCCGAGTTCGAAGTCGGAGGGGATCGGCCCGGGATCGATCGGGTGGAGCCGCGGGGCCTCGGACGGCCCCGATCCGCCGGATCGCGGGAGGGGCGACTCTCCCGTCTCCCGCGCCGCGCGATCGAAGAGCCGGGGCTCGGCGTAGACCGTGATCCGCGCGTGGGCGGTCAATCGGCCTTCGGCCAACGCCCGGGCGACGATCTCCGGCCCGATCCCGGCCGGATCCCCGACCGTGATCCCGAGGTGGACTCGAGCGCTCACGGATCAGCTCTCTTCGGGCGTCCGGATCTCGACGTAGACCTCCGAGCGGATCTTGCCGAGGAACTCCCGATAGATTTCGGCCGCCTTCTCCTGCTCGAGGAGGGAGAGGATCCGGTCGTGGGCCTCTTTGTAGGTGGGCTTCCGTTCGCCTTCCTTGGCGTTGGCCCGGAAGATGAAAAAACCCTCGGGGCTCTCGAGAACGGGCGAGATCTCCCCCGGCTCGAGCGGCTCGAGTCGGGGACGGAACTCGGAGGGAAGGGCCTCGAGCGGCACCAGGCCGAGGTGCCCGGCCGCCTCCGCGGCCCGGGGATCGTCCGACTCCGCCCGGGCCAGCTCGGCGAAGTCCTCGCCCGCCTCGAGGCGTCGCCGGAGGTCCTGAGCGCGGGCGAGAGCCGCCGACCGGGCGGCTTCCTCGTCGCGCAGGAAGACGATCTGCCGGAGCGACATCGACCGTCCTTCGTCGCGAACGTCCTCCACCCGCAGGATGTGGGCGCCGCGTCCGGAGACGACGACGTCGGTGAGACCGCCCGGCTCGCGGTCGCGGACCGCCTCGGACAGCACCGGGTCCAGATCGGCGATCTCGAACCAGCCCAGTTCACCGCCGATCGCGGCGGCCGGGCCCTCGGAGAAGACCTTCGCGAGCGTCGCGAAGTCCTCACCCGCCTCCAGCCTCCCGAGGACGATCTCGGCCCGCCGGATCGCGGCGCTGTCGACCGCGGCCCCGGAACGGAGATCGACCCGGATGTGGGACAGATCGAGACCGGCGGGAACGGCCGGGATCTCCTCCCGGTGCTCGTCCCAGTACTGCTGCACCTCGCGCTCGTCCACGTTCACGCGACTGCGGACGCTCCGGTCCACGAGCTGTCGAACCGCGAGCTGCTCTTCGACCTTGTTCCGGTGGCCGCGCTCCAGTTCCTCGACGCTCGTTCCCTCGAGCTCGAGCTGGGCCTGGAAGGCCTCTTCGCTCGGGAACCGGGCGCGGATCTCGTCGACCATTCGAAGGACCGCGGAGTCGATCTCCTCCCGCTCGGGCCGGATGCCCTCCGCCCGCGCTTTGGCCAGCAGGATCTTGCCTTCGACCAGGGCGTCGAGGATCTCGGCGCGGTACCTCTCGACCGCCTCGGTGTCGCCGAGATCGAGCCGGCCGCGAAGACTGGCCAGGAAGAGCTCCTCCTCGACCTCGGAGATCAGGATGATCTCCTCCCCCACGACGGCCGCGATGCCGTCGAGGAGCTCGGGCTCTTCTCCCGCGACGTGCGTAGAGAGCGTGACGGAGAAGAGGAGGAGGGCGACGATGGCCACCGCCCCCCGCCCTCGGTTCCGCTGGAAGTCGTTGCCGGACATGTTCCCTCAGGAGACGGGTTCGCCGATCAGCTCGAGAACGTCGTCGTGGATGACTACCCCAAGCGCGTCCCGCTGTTCCTGGATCCACTCCTCGAACGCGGTCTCGCCGCGCGCGTTGATGAGCTGACGGGTGTACGCCGCCTCGACGTCCTCGAACTCGGCGATCCGGGGCTGTTCGTGGACCAACACCTTGACGGCTCCCACCCCCGATCCCGTCTGAATCGGATCCGTCCACCCCTGGCCGGCGATCCCCGAGAACGCGACCTCCTCCATTTCGGGAGCGTAGCTTCCGCGCGCGATGAGCCCGGTGCGACCTTTCTTGTCCCGTGTGCGAAGGTCGAGAGAGATCTCCTTGCAGACGGCTCCCTCATCCTCGCCCGCCCGGATCCGGCGCAGACCCTCCTCCACCCTTTTTCGCTCGGTGTGGACGAGGACGATCATGTCGACCCTTTCGGGAATCATGAGCGACTCCTCGTCCACGGTCCGCATCGAATCGTAGACCGCCCGGACCTCCTCGGGGGTGACGTCCGCGGCCTGCAGGAAGCGCCCGTGAACGTGCTCGATCATGACCTGTTCGTGGAGACGGGTGACGGCGCTCACGACCTCCGGTCGCTGGTCGAGCCCGCGCGCCTTCGCCTCCTTCACGAGCAGTTGTTCGTGGATCTGGACCGACCGGATCAGCTCCTGGAGTCCGTTGCGGGGAATCGGACCCTGCACCCGGAGGGGAACGGGGCGGCCCGCGACGAAGTCCACGTATTCGCCGATCGTCCAGTCCCGGCCGCTGAACGAGGCGATGACGACCTTTCGTTGATCGTCGGTGGGCGCGGGAACGTAGCGCCGCTCATTCGGAATGGTGTCGGCATCGAGCTCGAGACACTTCCGGATCAGCTCGAGGGTCAGGTCGAGCCCCTCCGGGTTCCAGGTGAGCCCCTCCTTCTCTTCCAGCCACTGCATGAACTCACGGGTCTTCAGGTTCGTGAGGTGACGTCGCGCGTCATCCCGCAGGAGAGGGCGCGTCTCCTCGAGCGTGCCGACCTCCTGGGGCAGCCGCTCGTCCAACCGAACGAGATGGACGCCGTACGTCGTCTCCACCGGCTCGGAGATCTCTCCCGGCTCCAGTTCGAAGGCGACCTTCTGGAACTCGGGGATCGACTGCCCCCACTGGATCTCGCCCAGACTCCCGTCGTTCCGGGACGTCTTGCGATCCATGGAGTGCTCCCGAGCGGCCTCCTCGAACGTCTTTTCTCCCGACACGATCTCCTCCCGGATCCGCCGGGCCTCGGCCGCATCCCCGAGAAGGATGTGCGAAATCCGCGCGTTCCATTTCCGCATATCGTAGAGCTCGGCCACCGCGTGTCCGGGGACCTCGACCTGGGACTCGATTTCATCCCGAAAGAGGATCCCGAGCATCTCCTGCTTCCGGCGGTGCTCCATCGTTTCGGTCAGCTCCGGACTCTCGAAACCGCCCAGACGCTTGGCCTCGAGGAGGAGGATCTCCTTGTTGACGAGATCGTCGGCGAAGGCGCGCTTGCCTTCCAGAGTCGAGATATCCGGCCGGTAGTTCGGCGTGATCTGATGGTAGGCCTCCTGGAACTCAGCCAACGTCACCCGGATGTCTCCGGCGGTCGCCACGATCTTCTCGGTCCCGCTCTCTTTACCCCCGCATCCGGCGAGTCCGGCCAGGATGGCCGCGAAAAGGACCGCCCTTTTGGTCTCCTGCAACAATTCCGTATCCCCTTTCCTCATCATTGCTTCTCGGTCGAAACGAGGACGGTATCAGAGGCCCCGACGACCCGCAAGAGGGTGGCGGAGGCCTCCAGCGCCGCCTCGGGAGAGCCCGCCTCGAGTCGGATGCGGAGCCCCTCCCTCCCGTCGGCCTGGAACGAGAGCCGACCGGGAACCCGCTGGAGCAGCTCCTTGACCGTCTCCGGCGAGGCCTCTCGTCCCTCCCCGAATCGGAAGTCGGCCGCGCCGGCGCGGACGCGGACCCACTCGACGCCTCCCCGCTCGGCGAGCAGGCGGAGCTCCTTGAGCCGCATCAGATTCCGGGCGGGCTCGGGAAGGCGTCCGTACCGATCCTGCAGCTCCTCCTCGAGCGACCGGAGCGGTCCCGGCTCCCCCAGGTCGACCAGCCGCTTGTAGAACTGAATGCGCTGATCGGGATCGTCGATGTAGTCCCGCGGGAAGTAGGCGTCCATCTCCACCTCCAGCCGGACGGAGATGCGCTCCTCCGGCCGCTCGACGCCCTTCAGGTCGGCGATCGCCTCGCGGAGCATCTGACAGTAGAGGTCATAGCCGACCGCGTGCACGTGTCCCGACTGCTCCGGCCCCAGGAAGTTGCCGGCGCCCCGGATCTCCATGTCGCGCATCGCCAGCCGGAATCCCGCCCCGAGCTCGGAGAACTCC
>JALGZR010000082.1 GCA_025774805.1 bacterium | reverse complement strand
TCGTATCTGAACGATACGTCGCAGGGTGCGAGACGCGAGGACGCCCGTCCGGTGGTGCGGATCCGCGATCGCAGCAGGTCGTTCACACGATCTCTCTGGCGCCCGTCGCTCTGACACAAACCCGCGGCTGGGCTGCGAACAGCTTCAACGCCCGCATTACCCACCGGTCGAAAGACTTGCCATCATCGAGCTTCGTGCAGCCCGGGGATAGTCGCTGTCGCAGACCGCGAAGCCGTTCCTGGTCACACCGGCAACCGTTGTCCGCTGGATGAGTCGTCTGGATGAGGAAGAACCGAGGGCCCTCGCCCAAACCCAAACACCTGTAACCAGGTTTCCCGATTTCGTGCGTTACCTCGTGCAACGGCTCAGCGTGCTTTGCGCGTCGATGGGGAAGGTCAAGATCGCGCAGGTGCTCTGCCGAGCGGGTCTCCATCTCAACTCGGCCACGGTGGCCCGGATGCTGGCCAAGCCGCCGACCTGGGCACCAGCGCCAGTCGCGCAGTCGGTGACTCGCATTGTCACGGCGAAGAGACCCAACCACGCTTGGCAGGTCGATCTGACCACAGTTCCGATTTGCTCGGGCTTCTGGACCACATGGTCGCCGTTCGCCCGCTGGCACAATCGAGACCGTCCAAGCGACGCACTCCAAGGTTGAACTCCGGACGAGGTCTGTCACGACCGACACGCTGCCTGTCTTGCACTCCGTTTCGAGCTTCGACGAAAGTGGCCTCACGGTTCGCCGTGTGCTGCTGCGCAAGCGCGGATTCGAGGTGAATACGGACAAAGTTCCTCACCACGGTGCACTTGGCAGGATGAGAACGCTCACTACAGGTAGAACAGATAGGTCATGGCGACGAGGATGACGACGTAGATCACGCTCATGACGCCTCCGACTCTCATGTAGTCCTTCGTGCGGTAGCCGCCCGGGCCCATGTAGAGTGCGTTCACCTGGTGAGTGGGCAGCAGGAACGAGTTCGAAACCCCCAGGCCGACGACGATCGCGGCGACCCGCGGGTCGATACCGATCTGCTCGGCCATCGACGCTCCCAGCGGCACGAGCAGCGTGCAGGCGCCCACGTTGGAGATCACCAGGCAGAAAGTGCCGCTCATCACGGCCAGCACAGTGAGGAGCACGAGAGGCGTCACGCTGTCTCCCAGGGTGCCCACCACGCCCCTCGCGATCCATTCGGCAGTGCCGGTGCGATCCACCGCCATGCCGAGAGGGATCAGTCCCCCCAGAAGGAAGACCGTTCGCCAATCCACAGACAGGTAGGCCTCGTGCATGCTCAGCACGCCGGTGGTGACCATCCCCACGGCCCCCAGCATGAGGCACACGGAGAGGGGGATCGGGTTGTAGGACAACTCCCGGAAATGGAAGCTCGAGACGAGCATCAACGCCAGCGCCAGCAAGAACCAGAGGACCGCGACCCTGGCGGTCGAGGGCGCTTGGACCTCCGACCTCAGGGGAGCGGTGAAGAAGAAGTTTCGGTGTTTCGCGTTGAGAGAGCCCAGGTCCGCCCACGTCCCGTGAAGCAGAATGGAATCCCCGGGGCGGAGCGGGATGTCGGATTTCTCCCTGTAGTAGACCTTTCCCTCCCGATAGAGCGCCAGCGTTGTGACGTCGAACGTTCTTCGGAAGTGAATGTCGTAGATGGTCTGATCGACGAGTTGGGATTGGGGCGCCACGACCGCTTCGATTGTGCCGACGACGGACGGATCGAGCTGGTCCCTGAAGCACAACCGTTTCTCGAGCAGCTCGAAACCGTACTTCCCCGTGAACCTCTCGACGTGTTCCCGGAGACCGTAGGCACAGAATACGTGCCCCGGACGGATCCGATCGGTTCGCTCCGGCGGAATCGCCCCCAGCTCTCCCCGTCGCGCGAGGGCGACAACGTTGACCAGGTGCCGGCGACGAACGTCGATGACGTTCAGCTCCTCCTCGGGCTCCCAATCGTCGGGAACGTGGATCTCGAAGGGGCCTGGCACGACGTGATTCAGCTGCTCGAGCGACGGCTCCTCCTCCGTCAGCGTCCGGGCCTCGCGCATCTGTCGGGCGACGACCTTCCTCAGGAAGAACGCTCCGCCCGTGGAGAAGTAGGCAATGCCCCCGACGACCATGGCCGCCCCGATTGGCGTCAGCTCCAGGAGCCCGAACTTCTTCATCCCGTCCGGGAGAATGTCATTCAGCAGGATCAAAGGGCTCGTGCCGATCATCGTCATCGTTCCACCCAGGATGGCGCACATCCCGATCGGCATCAGAATGCGGGAAATGGGGAAGCCGTTCACGCGGCAGGCCTGACGGACTCCGGGCAGAAAGAGAACCGCCGCGCCCGTGTTCTGCATCACGCTGGAGATGGCCGCGATCAGTACCGACAGGCAAATCATCAGACGTTTCTCGCTGGCGCCGGCTACGCGAAGCACCGGCCTCAATATTCGCACGACCAGGCCCGCCCGGTTCAGGCCCGCGCTGATGATCATCACGCCGACGATGGCGATGACGGCGTTGCTGCTCAGTCCCGAGAAGGTGGCCCTCGAATCAATCAGGTTCAGCAGCGGCAGCGACACCATGATCGCCACTGCCACCACGTCGACCCGCACCCACTCGACGATAAACAGGAAGACGGCCACGGCTATGACGGCCAAGACCGTCAGCTTCGTTCGGAGCGGCGTGTCCACGCGAATCCGCTTCACCGACCGTCCGTGGTCCACGAAGTGCGTTCCCGACTCCGAGTGGAGAGGCGCCACGATGTCAATGTTCATCGTGTGGCTCTTTGCCCGGCCCCGAGACGAGACCGCGTAGTCAAAGGTCGCTGAGGCTACGCTGTCCGCGCCACTGATCCCCAGTACGTGCTCGGCCTCCGTGGAGGGCGCCGTCTCGGGATCGAGAGTGATGCCGCTCGCCGGCGGCACCGAAACCCGGACGGAAGGAAGCGACGCGCGGCCGTCCCAGTGCATTGATGGATCAGAGAGCCGTAGCGAAACTCGGAAGGACCCATGGGTGCCCATGATGAAGGTCGTCTCCTCCAACAATACTGTGGGTTCCACGTGGCCGAGCATCGCCTCCCGACCGGTGGCTTCTGTCCCCGGCGAGGACAGTGCCCGCTCCGCGGTCCGCTGGGGCGTACGGGGTGATTCCGCGAAAGACGAACCGCATGCGAGAAGGTAGAACACCGCAAGAAAGCTCACCGGTTCCCGGATCCGTAAGCCGAAGGAACGGTTCACATCGCGCGCCCTTGAGGTCGGAGGTGCTTCGAAGGACTCCGCACACGGATGACTGGTGGGAGTCCACGCCCGTGCACGAGAAGCCAATGTGATCCTAATAGACTGTGCGGAGACGCACAAGGCCGCGGCGGAGCGGCCTGGACTCGGACCGGCAGCGCCCCAGGACGCGGATCTTGGCTCGCGTGGAGGGCTTGGCTCGTGTGCCGGCTACCGGCAAGAGCCCGGTTGCTCGATGTCGCGGATGAGGAATAGGAGGGCCTCCGCGACACTTGCCGAAAACCGCGATCGGGAGGCGCCTCCGAAACGCGATCGCCATTGCCGGCGTGGGACTGTGAACTCGGTTCGTCGAGCCGAGGCGAATTGGAAACACCACGGCCGATACCTGTGTATGCCGGCGGTGTCGTCTTCGTCCCCCGGAGTGGACGACCGCCCGGCCGCGGGCATACTCCGGCACCGCCGGAGTCATCAGGAGCGAGGGTCACAACGTCGGCGTCTGCGCCACGCCGGCAGTGTCGGGAGGGGTCTTCAATCAGATTCTCCCCAGTACAGTCCCTTGATCCTTCCCCAGCGTTCGTCCTCCAGGCTCACTGCCCCGCACGCTACGGGCAACGCCCCTTTCAGTCCACAGCCGCCGGAGTTCTCCGGAGGGCAGGGGGAGTCAGATCGGACAGGGAAGTCTCGCAAGCGCGAATGGGTCAACCCGCTCGATTCCGGTAGGTGTGAGAGTACTCGGGGATCGGTCCCTTGAACATCGGCCGACCGGCGAGGGATATGTAGAAGCCGTAGACAATGAGCGCCGCGAATGCGAGAAGAACAAACAGGGATCGCCCGAAGTACCAGGACGATATATCGATGGTCAGGACGAAACGCCCTTGAATCGCGATGAGAGTGCCCATGACCACGGCCAGCAATCCGAAGCGGATTAGGACGAACAGCGTGATCCCGAGGTTTATGAGAAGTACCGCGGCAATCGGGATCGGGAAGACAGCCCTCGGAAAGGCCACAAACGTGAACAGGAGCATGAAGATGAGCAGGAATCCGATCGTCGCAGCCCACATCTTGTGCAGGGAAAGGCGAAGCACGAGGATCGCCATGAGATTCAGGATTCCCAGAAAAAGCGAAACGAAGATGTGCATCAGGAATGCACCGGCGGCATGGCGCACGCCGACGAGCGAAACGAGGATTTCTGAGACCCCTCCCTGACCAGGCAAGCCGAGCCAGCTCGGAAGTAGTCTGAGGAAGACGAAGCCGAGTACCCCCATGGACACGCCGTAGACCCCACCGATGAGAATGTCCCTACCGATCCGGGGATCGCGGATTCGCCCGGCCAGCAGCCGACTCCAAGAGATCAGGACTTCCGGCCAAAGTCGGCGGACATACGGCTCGAGAGCGATGTAGCTCATCCAAAAAACCGCCGACACCAGCAACGTCAGAGCCAGGCTGTAGAGGAGCCGGGCAGCTTCGTCCACGGCCGGGATGTGATGACCAAGCAAAACCTCGGAAAGGGCCTTGACCAGAAAGACAAACGCGGCCAGTCGGAAAGCGCCCCTGCGGTCCCCGCGGCCCCGGCGTAGATTGCGAAGGGCCAGCGGAGCGCTCACGATTCCGAGGATCGAGAGCGCAATCCAGATTCCCTTGGGGGGCGTGGCGCTCGCCACGGATTCCGCGCCGCCGGCCTCCATGGTTCGTCGGGATGTGCGCCAAGGCGGAATGACCTCGAAGTAAACCGGTGTCCCGCGGTACGCTCCGACCTCGACCCGCATGGGGATCTCGGGCCGGTCCGGGTAGGAGCCGAGCCAGGCCGCGCGATAGTCGCAGTCCAGTAACGGGTTCCAGATCGGCTCCGTCGCCGTGAACGAGCCCAGGTGGAGCCCGGCTCTGTTGAAATATCTGCTCCACTCGAATCCTTCTCCGAGACTCTCCGAATCGACCAGAGCCGGTGGGACCACTCGGAATCGGAGGAGCCGCCCCGCGGGGTCGAGAGTGACGCTTGCCATGCCGGGATCAATGGGTGCCGGATCATCACGGGCCACCCGGAGATCCTTGGTCGAAAGATAGCGAGGGCTTTGTCGATACCAGAAGTGAATTGGTGGGGGCCGGATTTCACTGAGCGCGGATGAGGACTCGCGTGGCGCGCCTTTGCCCTTTTCCCACCCGTAATAATCCGGATCGATCGTGAACCAGTAAACGCCATCCCTCCCGGGAGCTTCGTGGCCGCCCAATCGGATGATCTCCATGGCCTCGACGACAAGCGCCTCCGGTGGCTTATCCAGACGAACTTGACCGGACGGAAACACGGCCTGCCTGAAAGGTACACTGAGAGGCATGCCGACGATCAGAAGAACGAGCAACAGGACAGCGACCGCCGGCTTTAGCGCGCCGACGCCCCCGGAAGCCGCGACCATCTCGGGCGAGGGCGTCTCGCCAGCAGCCAGCGCCGCGGCCAGGGGATCGTCACTCGGCAGCGCTGCGGAGACCCCCAGCGCCGTCGTCGGTCTGTCCCGTGGATCTCTCTCGAGGCAGCACATGATTGTCCGCTCAACCGCCGGATCCAAAGCCTCCACATACGTGGACGGATTCGTAGGCGTCGACTCCCGCTGAAGTCGCAGGAACCCTTCCAGAGTGGCGGCCTGAAACGCGCTGGTGCCGGTGAAGAGCTCGTACAGCACCGAGCCCAGCGAATACAGATCGCTCCTGACCGTAACCTCTTCGCCGGCCAGCTGCTCCGGAGCCATGTAGCCCGGCGTTCCGCATACCTCTCGCGGTCCGATCCCCTTCGCGAGGCTCGCCACCCCGAAGTCGGTGATCTTCGCCCGGCCACGACCGTCGATCATGACGTTCGCCGGCTTGAGGTCGCGGTGCAGTACCCCCTGCTCGTGCGCGGCGGCCAACCCCGCGCATAGCTGGTGTGCAATCTGCACCGCCTTTTTCTGGGGAAGCCGACCGATCCGCCGCAGTAACGAATCGAGATCCTCTCCGTCCACGTATTCCATCGACAGGTAATGTTGCCCCCCCACCTCACCGATGTCGTACACGCGACAGACGTTTGGATGCGTGACCCTCAGGGCGATCTTGACCTCGTTGACAAAACGGCTAAGTTGCGTGTGGTCGCCTTGGACGGCGTCGGGCAGGAACTTCAACGCGACCGGCTGGCCGAGCTTGATGTCGTCGGCTCGGTAGACCTCCCCCATGGCGCCACGGCCCAGCAACGAGATGATCCGGTACCGTTTGGCCAGAACCGAGCCCGGCAAGAACCGGACCTGATCTGGGGGCGGAGGGAAGACGGCTGAAGGCTCGGAGCGGACCCTGATCGTAGAGGATGGTTTGGTGGACCTGGGCAACGCGGCCCCGCAGGAACCACAAAAGCGATTCCCGTCTGGAACCTCCGCGGAGCATGACAGACATCGCATGACTCGCCAAGCATGCCAGAAGCGGCGGCTCTTGGGGAAGAGGTCGATCCGGACTCAGACCTGCCGATTGAGTCGTCTGCGTTGCTTCGGAACTCAGGGCAGCAAATCCGAGCAGGCATATCAAACGGCCTTCGCCTTCAAGGCGTTCAATCGCTTCTTCTTCGTCCAAATGACTTGAATGTCGATCCTTACCCCGCCCTCCCTTGGCGATCTCCCTCCGCTGGCGCATCCCGGATCTCGGGGTCCCATTGGACGACCTGGAGCCGCCTCAGACGAGGTCGACTCCAGGGGACTCGCAACTTCCGACGGGTCAAACGGTTAGGCGCGCAAATCCTTTTCTCCTAATCACTTGCGCCACCGCCCCTCCTCGGTTCAAATCCTGCCCCCGCTACCAGTCTTAAGGGCCCGGGAGTCAAGGACTTCCGGGCCATTCGATTCTCCGCGCCACCCGTCTTGATCCCGGTCACCGGGCCACTTCGAGAGGGTGTCGTCGAGGCGAGTGCTCCGTACGCCCTCCCGGCCCCCTTCCCGAGGCCGGTCCGTGGACACGAGCCACCGACCAAGCGTAGGGTTCATCTACCTTCGGCGGAGCGAGGCACATGGTCCGAACCCTCCGACCTCATGACCAGATCGCCCACTACCGTGTCGTCAGGCCCCTGGGGGCCGGAGGGATGGGTGAAGTCTACGTTGCCCAGGACGAGTCCCTCGAACGCAGCGTCGCACTGAAGGTCCTTCCTCCCGATCTCGTTCGCAACGAGGAGCGCGTCCGACGTTTCGTCAAGGAGGCGAAGTCTGCTTCCTCGCTCAGCCACCCGCACATCGTCACCATCTACGAGATCGGCCGGGATCGCGTGCGTTGCGGTGACGCCGCCGGCGAGGAGGCGCCTTCCGATCCCGTTCACTTCATCTCGATGGAACTCGTTACGGGCGAGACGCTCAAGAACAAGATCCACGTCGAGAAGATGGACCTGCGAACGCTTGTCGGCCACCTCGCTCAGGCGGCGGAAGGACTCGCGAAGGCGCACGCCGTGGGAATCGTTCACAGGGATCTGAAGCCCAGCAACATCATGGTCTCCCGGGACGGCTACGCGAAGGTCCTCGACTTCGGACTCGCGAAGCTCACCGAGCGGGAGGCCTCCAGGGGAGACATGACCCAGGCGACGACGCGGGCTTTGGACGAGACGGACGAAGGGGTCGTGGTCGGTACGATCGGGTACATGTCTCCGGAGCAGGTGCAGGGAAAGCCGGTCGACCACCGATCGGACATCTTCTCGTTCGGCTGCATTCTGTACGAAGCCGCGACGCGACGGCGGCCGTTCCTCGCGGATTCGGACGTCGAGACGCTGCATCAAATCCTGCACGACATCCCGACACCCGTGGAAGACCTGAATCCGGAGACCCCCGCAGCGCTGTGTCGCTTGATCCGCCGCTGCCTCCCGAAGAATCCCGATCAGCGGTTCCAGTCCATGAAGGATCTCGCGATCGAGCTCCAGGAGATCGTGGACGAGTACGACTCGCTGTCACCGTCGGGCTCGGGGAGCGCGACGGCGCAGGCGCTCGCGGCGAGATCCACTCGCGGTCCCGCGGCCCGGGCGGGAATCGTCGCCGCCGTCGTGATCGGCGTCGTCGGGATCGGCCTGGGGATGTGGGGGCTGTTCGGCGGCCGGGCCCCCGGCCCCGGGGCGGACCCTTTCCAGTCGATGCGCATGACGACGCTCTTGAGCGGAACGGATATCACGAGTGCCGTGCTCTCCGCCGACGGACGATACCTCGCGTACGGCACCGGCCCCTCCGATGAGCGGACGCTCTGGGTCAGGCAAGTGGCCACCGGGAGCGACGTGCGTGTCCTCCCACCCCAGGAGTCCCTCTGGTCGGTCAGCTTCTCGCCCGACGGTGCCTACATCTACTACTTGAGCTCCGATCCGGAGACACCACACTACTCGGCGCTGTTCGAGGTGCCCTCGCTCGGCGGAACTCCTCGCAAGCGTCTCTTCGACGTGGACTCGCCGGTCAGCTTCGCGCCCGATGGACGGCGGGTCTGCTTCTGGCGAGGAGTCTTGGCGGACGGAGTCTGGCACGACGAGCTGATCGTGGCCGACCTCGACACTCGGGAAGAGCGAACGGCGGCCCGGATCGAGCGGCCGGAGTGGCTCTACGGTCCAGTCTGGGCTCCGCACGGAGAGCGCATCGCGGCCGTCGTGCCGAGCATCCGGGAGCCCGGGCAAGCGGTCGTCGTCTTCGACGCGAGTTCCGGGGAGCGGGAGACGATCGCGTCGGGGAAGTGGACCCTGATCGAGAGCCTCGCGTGGCTTCCCGAAGGCGAGAGTCTCGTTCTGACGGGGGAGAGTTCGGCGAGCCTGAATTCGCAAGTGTGGCTCCTGTCGCTGGCCGACGGGAGCGTGCGAAGGATCACGAACGATCTCGACGATTACTACGGCGTCAGCGTGTCACAGGACGCCATCGCCGCCACTCGATACGCCCGCCAGAGCGACCTCTGGGTGGCGCCGACCGACGGGACCGGGGAGCCTCGACAGCTCACGTACAGCTCCGGGCGGTCGGACGCCGTCTACGAGATGGACCCTCTGCCGGATGGCTCGATCGCCTACACGGCCCTCCGGAATCGGCGCCGGCAACTGTGGACGATTGAGAGCGACGGGGAGGGACGTCGGCAGATCACGTCCGGCAACGTCATGGTCTGGAGTCCTCGGAACATCCCGGGACGGGACGGGATCCTTTTCAGCGGCAGGGCGGAAGGGCCGACGGAGCACGTGTTTCGCACGGACGCCGGCGGGGACGGTCCTACGCAGCTCACGGACGGCCCCGGCGAGTGGCTACATCAGATTTCACCCGACGGCCGGTCGCTCCTGTTCTCGCGCATTGATACCCCTGGACTCTGGTCGGTCGGCGTGGACGGCGGCGAGCCCCGGCAGATCGTCACCGAGCCCATCTGGGGCATCGCCGATTTCTCCCCCGACGGGCAACTTGTGAGGTACATGGCCTTCCGGCATACCGGCGGCCGCGCTCGCAGTCGCAGCCACTTGGTCGTCATTCCCGCCGCAGGCGGGGACCCGATAGCAGCCGTCGTCATGCCTCCCGCCGGTGAAGACTTCCACTGGGCCCCCGACGGCCGGGGTTTCACGTTCGTCGCCGACGTCGACGGTATCGGCAACGTCTGGAAGATGTCGCTGGACGGTCCCGAGCCAGTTCCGCTCACCCGCTTTGACGAGGGCGACGTCACCAACCATGAGTGGTCGCACGACGGAAGGCACCTGCTCGTCGAACGGAGGGTCGGCCAGACCGAGAACATTTGGCGTTTGAACGCCGACGGAAGCAATCCGATCGTGCTGACGGATTTTCGGACCGGCCTCGTTTTCGACGCCGTGTGGAGCGAGGACGATCGGGAGGTCGTCTTCGCCCAGGGCAACATCAGCCGCGACGTCCTCCAGTTCCAGGGCTTCCGTTAGACGGCCCGGGGCCCTCGCGGGCCGGCGGAGTCACCTTCGACCGTGATGACTACTTTTCCTCGGGCGTGACCTTCACTCAGATACCGGAAGGCCTCCGGGGTCTCGCTCAGCGGGTACGTCCTGTCGATGACCGGAGTCACCTTGCCGGCCTCGATGAGCTCCTTTAGAGCGAGCAGGTCCCCTTTCTTCGGATTCGCGACGAACAGACGCACCCGCTGGCGCACGAACATCGACGACACGAGCGCCTTCGCGATGTAGCCCAGCCCTCTGTTGCCGCTGTTCGGTATGTGGATCCCCCGGGGGGTGAGGGCGCGTCGACAGTCCGCCGGCGAGTGGTTCGCCACTTGATCGAGGATGAGATCGTAGCGCAGCCCACTTCGCGTGAAATCCTCCTGCGTGTAATCGATGACATGATCCGCGCCGATCGATCGGATCAGGTCCACGTTCCTCGTGCTGCATACGCCGGTCACCTCCACTCCGAGCTCCTTGGCGATCTGCACGGCGAACGTACCCACGCCTCCCGACGCACCGTTGATCAAGACCTTCTGCCCCGGCTTCACCCCTCCCGCGTCACGAAGACCGATGAGGGCAGTGAGTGCAGACGTCGGTACGGCCGCGGCTTGCTCGAGCGTGAGGTTGGACGGCCTCGACTCGAAGTTGCTCGCTCCGGCGCACACGTACTCGGCGCAGGTGCCCTCGCACGTGCCGAACACCTCGTCCCCCGGTTGAAACCGCTCGACGTTCTTCCCGGCCGACTCGACGTATCCCGCCACGTCGTAGCCCGGAACACGATTCTTCGGTCGGGGCCACCCTGCGACCAAGCGCACCGCGTACGGCACGCCTCTCATGATGAAGTAGTCACCCGCGTGGAGCGCAGCGGCGTGAACGCGCACCAACAGATCGTCATCCTTGGCCACCGGCTTGGGGACGTCCTCGAGCTCGAAGACATCCGGTGAGCCGTACCTGTTCTGAACGATCGCCTTCATTCCCTCGACTCGATGAACGGTCGCCACTACCCGCAGGTCGAATCGCCCGCTCTTCCTGATGGTTCTTCCGCAGGCGGTGCCCGTGTGGCCGGAATCGGGAAACCGGAACCTGAGGCCCTTTCGAGCTCCCGGGATTGGAGCCCGAGGCCTCAGAACCCCGGCGCCGGTCGGATTGTCGGTTCCGTGGGGACCCCCCTCTCATGATAAGCGCTCCGCAGGATCTGGGGGCTTCGCCGGGTCCGAGGCGCACGGGCACGTCCTCATGGGAGGAAGCCGTTCGTACCGGGGGGGATCGCTCTCTCTCCGTGAACGCGAGTCATCGCAGGCTGGAGAGCGGCGAGGAGGAGGGGCTGCCGCAGGCATGGTGGCGGACGGGACATTCTCGTCGCGGGCCTCCTCGATTCGGCCACACCGCTTCGTAACGAAAAGGCAGGTTATTTGTCTAGAATTGTAGGCTCGGCCACGCTCCCGGGGTGAACAGGCCAGTTACAGCCGTCCGAACTCACAGCTATAGGCAACGAGATGCCCCACCGATACAGAGATATGGAGGGGACATGCCCAAGGCACCGATGCCGTCGACTCGCCCCCTTCGGCCCCGGAAGTGAACCCCGGATCTCGATCGTGCTGCGGTGCGGGGCGCGAGCGGGGCTGCTCGTCATGGCCCGAGCGTGATCGGTTCTCAAATGGAGGTGATGTGCGAAATGAGGCGATTCGTGACCATCGTCTCCGTCCTTGCGGTCCTGCTCGTTGCGTCGAACGCGTTCGCCTCCAACGCGAACCAGTTCGGCTGGACCATCAGCGTCAGCGCGACCGACTACACGCAGAACACCGGCGAGCCCCTGGGGGGGCCGGGGACCCTGTATCTGTGGATCGGGTGCTCCTCGGGCATCACGAGAGCGGCCGCTTCCGAGTTCGGTCTCTCCGGGACGATCGTCGTCTCGAGCGTTGCCGGTTCGGCACCGCAGTACCTGTTCAGCGGTGCCCCCACCGACCTGCTGGGTGTTTATGACCGTGCCCCGGCCTGCCCCACGATGGTCGGAATCGTGACGGTATTCGACGTCGCAGGCGGTAGCCTCTGCTTGGTCCCATCGGGCGCCAACGACCGCAACCTCACGATCGGTACCGACGGCAATGGATACTCGAACGGCTTCATTGGCTATTCGAGCGATGGCAGCTCGCCCGGTGCCTCCTCCACATTCTGCTCTCCGATCGCGGTGGAGAGCGAAAACTGGGGCAGCATCAAGAGCATGTACCGGTAGCCTACGCCGCGCGCCATCCTGGTGGCGTGGAGGCTTCGAGGTTCCGAGGGGCGTCGGTCGAGAGACGGGTACCCCTGGCCCGGGCTAGACCCCTGCCAAGTTGAAGCACACCACCTTCGGCTCCGTCATCTCCTGCAGCGAGAACTTGAGCCCCTCCCGGCCCAGACCCGAATACTTGACGCCGCCGAACGGCATGGAGTCGAGCCGGTAGTCGGTGGAGTCGTTGATCATCACGCCCCCGCAGTCCAGCTCGTAGGCGGTCTTGAAGGCCACCTCGACATTGCTCGTGAAGACGGCGGTCAGGAGACCGTAAGGGAGCGAGTTCGCCTCCGAAATAGCGGCGTCCAGGTCGTCGACGGGATAGAGGTTGACCGTCGGTCCGAAGACCTCCTCGCAGTGGATGACCGTCGTCGCCGGGACGTTCTCCAGCACCGTGGGCTCCATGAGAGCACCCTTCCGCCCCCCTCCGGCCAGCACGGTGGCGCCATCGGCCTTCGCCCTCCCCACCCACTCCTCGACGCGTCTCGCCTCGGCCTCCGTGATCATGGGTCCCATGTCCGTCGCCTCGTCGAGCTTGTTCCCGATCTTGTAGGCCTTCGTCTGCTCCACGAACCGCTCCCGGAACGGGTCGTAGAGATCGCGGTGGACGAGGAGCCGCTGCACGCCGATGCAGTTCTGCCCCGCGGCCCAGAAGGCTCCGGACACGCAGGACTCCACGGCGAGAGAGAGATCCGCGTCCTTCCAGACGATCACGGGCGAGTTGGAGCCCAGCTCCATGCCGATCTTCTTGATTCCGGCGAGACTCGCGATGCGCTTCCCGGCGTCCACGCCCCCGGTGAAGGAGATCATGCGGACCCGCTCGTCGGCGACGAGCGGATCGCCGATCTCGGAGCCCACTCCCGTGATCACCTGCATGGCGGCCGGCGGCATCCCCGCCTCGATCATCGCCTCCACGAGCTTGAGGGCCGAGAGCGGCGTCACGGTCGCGGGCTTCAGCACGACGGAGTTCCCGGCGGCGAACGCCGGCCCCAGCTTGTGGGCGACGAGGTTCAACGGATCATTGAACGGCGTGATCGCCAGCACGACTCCGATGGGGAACCGGTAGTAGTAGCCGCGCCGCTTCTCACCCCCAGGGAAGGAGTCGAACGGAATCGTCTCGCCGAGGATGCGTTTGGACTCCTCCGCCGCGACGATCATCGTGTTGACGGCGCGGGAGGCCTCCTTCCTCGCCTCGCGGATCGTCTTGGAGCCTTCCCGCGCGATCATCGTGGCAAACTCCTCCTGCTCCGCCTCGAGGATGTTCGCCGTTCGGTAGAGGATTTGCGCCCGCTCGTGGACCGTCATTCTCCGGGTGATCTCGAAGCCGCGCACCGCGGCCGCGAGAGCCGTCTCCACGTCCTCCGCCGAGGCGCCCGGCACCGTGTCGATCAAAGAGTCGTCGAACGGATCCCGGACCTCGATTTTCCGGTCCTGGTCGACCCACCGGCCGTCGAGAAGCATCTTCATCGTCTGGCCCCCACGTGAAGGATGTCGCCGCCGGCCCGCGCCCGGACCCACGACGGTGACGTCTCCCAGGGTGTCCGTGGTGATGGTCATCGCGTTCGTCGCGCCCATGACGCCGGCGAGGGGGTGGCTGAGATCCACCTCTTGCGGCTCCACGCTCCCGCGCACGCTGTCGCCGTCGCGCCACACGCGCCCGATCAGCTTGAACCGCTTGCCCCTGGCCTTCGCGTCGGCGATGGCGTCGGCGGTGATCTCGGTGATCCCCCGGCAGGGGAAGTCCTTCGGTTTCGCCTTCGCTCCGAAGACCGCGTTCGCGAGGATGGTCACCTTCGCCAGCGCGTCCCAGCCGAGGACGTCGGCGTCCGGTACCGCTTCTGCGTAGCCCAGCTCCTGCGCCTTGGCGAGGGCGTCCGCGTACTCGCGACCCTCCTCCATCCGCGTCAGGATGTAGTTCGTGGTGCCGTTCAGGATCCCTCGCATCTCCGTGATCCGCGATCCTCGCAGGGTCTCCCGGATCACGTTGAGCATCGGCGTGCCGCTCATCACGGTTCCTTCGTAGAAGAGCCCCACGCCCCGTTCGCGGGCCAGGGCCGACAGCTCGTGGAAATGGAGCGCGATCGGTCCCTTGTTCATCGTCGTCACGTGCATGCCCTTCTCCAGCGCGGCGCGCACGTGGGAGGTCGCCGGCTCCGCGGTCTCGAGGTCGGTGTACGTCGCCTCGACGAGCATGTCGGCATCGGCCGTGTGGATGAGCTGCAGGGCGTCGCCGTCGAACGCGTCGCCCGCCTCCGAGATCTGCCTCCCGGCCTCGGCCCGCACCAGGGCGCCGGCCAGATCGATTCCTCCCGGCGCGTGCAGGCTGCCCTTGAGCTTGTCGGAGATGCCCACGACCCGGATCTCGAGACCTTCCGGGATCCGTCCTCGCTCGAGCAGGAGCTCGGCGAGCCCCTGTCCGACCGTCCCGAAGCCGGCCAGCACCAATCGCAATTCCATCGGTGGAACTCCTTCCGTGGGCGGCCGGAGCAACGCTCCCGAGGGGCCGCCCGATCGACCGCCGGTGACCCGGGGCTCCGTTTCCTCGGGGCCGCAGGGAGGCCGCGGCACCGCCGCCTCGGGGCCGGCGGCCGGTGGCGGTTTCCTTCGATGGTGCCGAGCTTCCGGCAGATCGGGGGGTTTGTAAAGCCTGCCGGGGGGCGAAACGCGGCTCGACTGCGGGCGATAAGGCCTTGGTTTTTCGTGGATTAGGAGGTATTTTCGAGTGGAGGGTCAAAGAAGGATGAAGCACGTTCATGACACAGAGGAGACGACCATGTCCGGGCACGATGGAGACTGTTTGAGTCCCGGTATCCAGGCCTACGTCGACAAGAACAACGCCTACCTCGCCCAGCGGTCCAAGTACATCCGCGAAGTCGTCAAGAAGTGGAAGTTCGACACGATCGCCGTCCACGGCCTCTACACCGTGCAGGACGCCATCGAGGACTATCAGGGCGCCATCATCGAGCCGGTCTTCATGAGCTCGTCGCAGGCGTATCGCGACACCGACGAGATGGAGGCCGCGCTGGCCTATCTGATCCCGACCTGGTGCTATTCGCGAATCGCCAACCCCTCGACGTACTATTACGAGTGGGTCCTGGCGCTGCTGGAAGGTTACGGATTCGACGGCGAGACGTCCTGCTGCTCCACGAGCTCGGGGATGGCCGCGATCATGACCGCCGTGCAGCCCTTCCTGGTTCACGCCGAGCAGCACGTCCACGAGGAGCGCAACTTCCTGGCGACCGCGCAGTGCTACGGGGGCACGTTCCAGCAGTTCAGCATCCGGCTCATGGACGAGCGCGGAATCGAGTGCCGCTGGATCGAGGACCCGACCGACATCGACGAGTGGGCGAGGAAGATCGACAGGAACACACGGTTTCTCTACGGCGAGCTCCCCAGCAATCCCCAGCTCGGGTTCTTCGACATCGCCCAGGTGGCGGATCTGGCCCACAGCCACAACCTGCCTCTCATCGTGGACAACACCGTGGCCACGCCCGCGCTCCTGCGCCCCATCTGTCACGGCGCGGACATCGTCGTGCAGTCGGCCACGAAGACCCTCACCTCCAGCGGCTTCGGGATGGCCGGCGCGGTGATCAGCCGCGCGGGGATCACGACGAACATCGACAACCCGAAGATGAGGGAGAACTTCGCCAACTACGTGAAGTTCCTGCCGAACCGCGACATGGGGCCGAACCTGCACCCCGTGCAGGCGGTGATGACGCTCAACGACATGCGGACCCTGCGCAGCAAGATCGACCTGATGAGTCGAAGCACGATGAAGGTGGCGAAGTTCCTGCGCGATCACCCCAGGGTGGAGAGCGTGGAGTACCTCGGTCTCCCCGAGCATCCCCTTCACGAGCTGGCCAGCAGGTACCTGTGGTTGGTGGATGCCGAGTACGACGAGCAGTACGGGAGGCCGGTCAATCGCTACGGACACCTCATGGGCTTCTGCATCAAGGGCGGCGCCGAGAAGGCGCGGGTCTTCTTCGACGGCCTCCAGCGCATCTGGCGGGCCACCGACCTGGGACGGATCAAGAGCGTGGCCACGATCCCCGCGATCTCCACCCACCAGCAGCAGGGCGAGGAAGGGCGCAAGCTCGCCCACATCCCGCCGAACCTGGTCCGCCTGTGCGTCGGGGGTGAGCACCCGGACGACATCATCGCGGATCTGGATCATGCGCTGGCGCGTCTCACTCCTCGATCGACCGTCAGCATGGCCGGGAGTGGATAGGGGTCGTTCCGGAGAGACTCTCTCTGCCGGGCCCTTCGGAAGTCGGAGGGAGTCGATGCCGCTGAGCCTGGACGAGACCCTCGAGCGCACGCAGTGGGACTTCTTCTGGGTTCCCGAGGACGTGACGGTCGTCGATCGCCCGGAGATCGCCTACGTCAAGTGCGCTCGACGGGTGGTGATCCTGAACCAGGTGACCCGCACCCGGGCCGCGCCTTCCGACCTCGGGGCCCTGGTGCGGGAGGTTGTGGATGCCCACCGCGACGTCGGCTCCCGCTGGCTGGTGCCGGCCCATATCGACCGCGCTCCCCTGGAGCGGGCCCTGGAGCGAGGCGGTTACTCACCGGCGGTGGAGCACCACGCGTGCGCGATCGCGGTGGAGGCCTACCGGCCCCGTCCCTCTCCGGGGATCGTCGTGCACCCCGTCGACTCGGTGGCCCGTCTGCGTGACTGCCACGAGGTCAGCGATCGTGCCTTCGGTCCGGGGCTCCACTTCACCGACGCCGACCGGGAGCAACAGCTCGAGGCGTGCACTCGTGCCGACACCCGGGTCCACCGTTTCGTGGCCTACGACGAGGCAACGGGAGAACCTCTCTCGTCGGGCGGCGTGACCCTCTTCCCCGCGCTTCGTTTCGGTTTCCTCTGGGCGGGCGGAACGGTCCCCGAGGCCCGCGGCCGCGGAGCCTACTCCGCCGTCCTGGAAGCCCGCATCCGCCGGGCCCGGGAGCGGGGCATAGCCCACGTCGGACTCTACGCGGTGGTCGACACCTCGGCGCCGATCGTGCTGAACCAGGGATTCGAGCGGCACGGGCGGATGACTTACTGGGATCTGCCGGCCGCGCCCTGATCACCCGAGCACTCAGGGGTTCGAGGCCGGCAGGGACGCGCGGGCCTCGTCCACCCACGCGAAGACGGCGGACGGCTCGATCTCGACGGACGCGGTTCGCAGGGCTTCGAGACACGACGAGAACAGACGCCTCCGCGCGGCCCTTCGGCGGGCCGCCGCCATGTCGGGTGACTTCGTGTCTCCCTCGAGGACGGCGCCGTGGGCGGGCTTCTGCCCCTCGCCGCTCCTGCGCGCCCTTTCGAGGAGCTCCCGGGCCCGGGCCTCGTCCCCGCGTTTCCAGGCGATGTAACCCGACAGGTAGAGAGCGGAGGTGGACTGGTCGTTCATCCGCCGGGCGGCGGTGAGAACCTCCTCGGCCTCCTCGAGATCTCCGCTCGCGAGAGCCGCCTCCCCCCAGAGAATCAGCGGGCGGCTCTCCTCCTTGTTCAGGAGGTGGGCCCGCCGAAAGGCGTCCCGTGCCGCTCCCAGGTCGAAATGCTCGCCCGCCTCGGGCATCGTGTGCAGGACGCCGACCTGGACGAAGGCGCGGCTGGCGGCCGGGTTCACCTCGATCAGGCCTCTCCAGGACCGAAGCGCCTCCGAGTACTGCCCGAGCTCGAGATGGCAGTTGCCGAGCGCGTACCGGGTGTCCTCGTGTCGGGGGTCGATCCGGGTCATCTCCTCGAGGATCGCGATGCTCTCCTCCCACCGCCCGTCCAGCACGAGCGGATCGACCTGTCGCTTCATCGCCCAGAAGCGGAGGGTCTCCTCCCTCGACAGCGTCGTGGACATGTCGGCCACGATCGCTCGATCGGACACGTCCGAGACGCGGCGGCCCTCGAATCCTCTTGGCCCGTCGTCCGCGCTCGAGGGCCCGCCCGGACGATCGAAGTGGTCGAGGGCCCGCGCCTCTCCTCCCTCCGTCAGGATCCAGGAGCGGCCGACCTCGAGATCGTGCCAGACGTCTCGTCTCCCGCCCGGCCAACGGACTTCGAGGCTGTCGATCCTGCTGGCGTCGCCCAATCCCACGTGGACGTCCGGAGCGTCCTGCGACAGGTAGGACGGACCGCCTCCCGCCGACCTCAGGTGCGAGCGCCCGCCGGCGTGAGCGACGATCCGCGCCCCGCGTCCGGACGGGTGCCCGGACTCGCCCCGAAGCCGGAGCGAGACGTGGCTTCCGGTGCGCGAATCGTTGCGCAGGAGGCGGGCCGGTCCGCCGTGACGGCAGATGACCAGATCGAGATCGCCGTCCGCGTCGTAGTCCGCGAACGCCGCGCCCCGGTCGACGGTCGGCGGATCCGTCCGGATTCCGGCCTCCTCTCCGACCTCGAAGAAACCCTCGGTCGCCCCCCGGTTCCAGTACAGGTGGGGAGGCATCGGGACCAGGAGGTCCGGATCGCTGCGCTCCTGAAAGGTGCTGCCGTTCGCAACGAAGAGGTCGAGGAGCCCGTCGTTGTCGAGATCGACGAACGAGGTTCCCCACCCGATCATGTCGATGGCGATCTGGCCGAGTCCGACGCGGTCCGCTTCGTCGACGAACATGAGACGCCACCCCTCTTGGTCCGCGAAGTCCCCGAAGAGGCTGGAGTAAAGAGCGTTCTCCTGCGCGATCCAGTGGGTGATGAAGATGTCGAAATCGAGGTCGCCGTCCCAGTCGCCGACGGCGATCCCCATGGCTCCCCGATAGTCCGCCACGATGGCCTCGTAGCTCACGTTCGTGAAGCTCCCGTCGCCGAGGGAACGGTAGAGTGCGTTGTCGGAGACGTCGTTGGCGACGTAGAGGTCCGCCCAGCCGTCCTCGTCCAGGTCGACCCAGGCCGCGCTCAGGCTCCGGCCCGATTCCCCGAGGACGCCCGCCGCCTCCGCCCGCTCCTCGAACGTTCCGTCGCCGCGGTTGACGTGCAGACGGTTGGGGTGCGGGGAATACGAGGAGGGATTGAGCGTGAACGGGAAGGCCGGGTCTCCCGTGGCGGGCGCCGGGGAGTCGGGATCCTCGGGCACATACTCGACGTAGCCGCAGACGTAGAGGTCCAGGTCCCCGTCGAGATCGAAGTCCGACCAGGTCGCGCCGGCCCAGAAGCCCTCCCCGCCGAGACCCGCCGAGCCCGTCACGTCCTCGAACGTACCGTCGCCGCGATTGCGCCAGAGGAGGTTTTCGCCCCAGGAGGTCACGAAGAGATCGAGGTTTCCGTCGGCGTCATAGTCGCCCCAGGCGGCGCCCATGCCGCGGTGAGGCTTGCCGAGTCCGGCCGAGCTCGTCACGTCCCCGAACGTACCGTCGCCGCGATTCCGGAAGAGCCGGTCCGTCGCGGCCGATCGGGCCAGCTCGTCGTCCGACGCACCGACGGGGGCCGCGAAGTTCACGAGGAACAGATCGGGAAGCCCGTCACCGTCGTAGTCTCCCCAGGCCGCCCCCGACCCCATGTCCTCCGGCAGCTGATGAGTCCTCCGAAAGGGGAAGTGGTGGAAGCGGATTCCCGCGGACTCGGTCACGTCGGTGAAGCGGAATCCGGAGGAGCTCGCCCGGAGGTCGCGGTCGAGCGAGCGGGTGATGCCCTCCGTCTCCTCGCCGGCGACGTAGGGGGCGTCGTTCGCCGATCGCTGGTAGATCACCCACGCGCCGACCAATACGACGGGGACCGTGCACCAGAGCACGGTCCTCCTCATGAGCTCCTTGCGACGGGACAAGCGGCTTCCTCGATCAGATTCCTTTGACCCGAATGGTCGCCTCGTCTTCCGCCATGCGGATGACCGGTGCCGTGAGCTCGGTGTCCTCTCCGAAGATGAAGTTCAGGAGGTACTGATCGACCTTTCGGTAGTCCAGACTCGCCTTCACCGTGAGAGTACCGGTTCCCGCCGGCGGCGTCATCGAGACATCCTTCGTGACGAGAGCGGATCCCTCCTCCGGCGCGCCTCCTGCCGGAGCGGCCACCATCTCCGCCGGGCAGTTGAAGGTGTAGTTGGCGACGTCGCTGAATCCGGGGAAGACCGCCCTCCGGTAGCGCACCCCTACCATCTCCCACAGGTTGTGCCGATCGATGAGGTTGCCGTAGCGGTCGACCGGCTCCGCCTTGAAGAGGAAGGAACCGGGCGCGATGAAGTTGTCCTCGCCGACGGTGCCGCTCGAGTACACGACCTGGCCCTTGTCATCGGTCACCTCCACCCGGACCCACGACTGGATGATGTCGAGCGGACCCGTCGGGAAGTCGTGGCCGACCTTGTTCGAGGAGATGAGCACCCGAAAGTCGACGTCGGCTCCCGCCTGGACCTCTTCCGGACACTGGATCTCGATGCCGACGGCAGGCCCTTCGGCCCACTTGTAGGCGATCTCGGGCACCGGGCGGCGTCCCTGCAGCCACGCCTCGGTGAGCCTCGCGTGCTCCTCCCAGCCGTCGAGCTCGAGTAGGGCCGGGATCATGCTGTTCGACCCGATGAAACGGTGATCTCGATGCTTCGAGTCGCTGGCCGTTCGGTAGGAATCGAGGTCGTCCCCGGAGGCGGGATCGCGCGAATCCTGGAGAGGCATGTGGCATTCCCGGCACTCGACGACCCGCTCCGGGTCATCCTCCGGGTTCCACTTGCTCTTCCGCCAATTGTCGTACTGGTTCTGGAGCTGCACCCAGCCCACTTTGTTCACTTCCTGGTCGATGAACTGCTTGTGGCAGGCGGCACAGTACTCCGGAGTCTTGAAGAGACGTTTGGAGTAGGTATCCACGTGTTGGCGCGGATAGGCTCGAATGAGGAAGTCGGAGATCAGCTTCCCGGAGGAGCCAACCTCCGACCCGTACTCGTAGATGTATCGCTCGGGCTGATCGATTACGTAATTCGCGTTCCCTTGGAGATCGGTCTCCCGGATCGAGTGACACACGAGGCAGGAGACGCCCTCGTTGTACCCGCGGATGCTCGACAGGTTCTCCGTAAAGACGTTCTTCGTCCCCGAGAAGAGCGAGGCGGGATCGTGGCAGCCGCCGCAGTATCGAGTGGACTCCGGGCCGTTCTGCTTCGCCATGACTTCCTGAATCACCTGGAAGGCCGGATCCATCGACGACCAGCGATGAGCGCTCACCGCCCACTCATCGTAGATCTGCTCGTGACAGTTCGACGTGCCGCAGCCTTCGCTGCCCGTCAGGGATCGGTCGTCGTACGCGCCTCCGGTGACCGTGGTCGCGAGGCTCGGCCGGAACGGGGTCTCCGCCCCCTCGTAGTGATAGTCGGAAGGGAATTCGTTCACCCACTCCACGGGGTCATGGGTCAGCACGAGACCGGCCACGACGACATAGCCGACGACCGTCGTGATGAGCACGCCACCCACCCAGCGCTTCTGGGCACTCCGGACCCCTTGCGATTCGACGCTCCGGCTCTTCGCGTCCCGGAGCAGCAGAAAGACGACGTGAGGAATCATGAAGGCCAGAATGGCCACCGTCGTCACGATGTGCACCATGTCCCATGTGTATCCGATCCGGATGCCGAAAAGCGCCTGCCACGTCAGGACGACTCCCGAGATCGCGTTCGCCAGGATGACGACGAACGCCACATAGCCGGTGAGCATGTAGTGGGACCAGGCGCGCGTCCTGTACTTCAGCCAGTGGCTCACCTGATAGACGAGAAACGGGACCAGGAAGACCAAGCCGCCCGCGGTGTGGACGAGCACCTGGAACTGGTTCGTGACGGTGAAGGGAAGGAGCCAGATCCAGAGCCCCGTGATCGTCTCGAAGAGGAGAAGCCCGGAGACGAGGATCGCCAGCTTCGAGAGCCACTCCCGGGCTCGCGGTGACTCCGTGCGGTCTTCTTGGTTCGGGGGGCTCATGATTCCTCCGGGTGTGGTGTCGGGGGTCGGGATTCGGAGAGAAGCATCTCCCATTCTACAGAACTATCGGCTCTGTTTCTCGTCGTCGCCTCGTCGTCGCATGAAGAACGGGGCACGGCTCGCGCGGGGGCTCGCGGTTGAAAGGGTCCACCGGAGCCCGCCCGGCGGCGGGCGCGGCGAGCCGCTGCCGCAGCAGAGGCGCGTGAGAGATGCCGGCCAGAGCGGCGGAGAGTCGCTCGCGGTCGAGTGACCCATCGGTATCGCCCAGAATCGCCCAGAATCGCCGAGCACCTCGGTCCGCACGGCGGCGGTGAACGGGCCCGAGGAGATCACGATTACCGAGGCATCTACTCATGTTCGCGGAGAGGTGGACGCGGCGTTCGAGTGGCTGACACGAAGCTATGACCAGCGAGACGCGGGAACGGCCCTGATGAAGTCCGAACTGTTCCTCCGAAGCCTGCACGGCGATCCGCGCTGGGAGACGCTCCTGCGGAAGATCGGGCTCGCGGACTGACGTCGGCCCCGGTCGGCTCGTTTCGTTCCGTCCGCCCTCTCCGGGCCGCCGGGAGCCTCCGGATCGGGGCGCGACCGACTTTTCGCCGGCGTCCTCGTTCCGCGGGACGCCGGGGGCCGCGCCGCTCAGTTCTCCCGGTATCGGATCCCCAGCTGGTCGAAGAGGAACGTGTACTCGTCGACGAGTCTCGCCTCCCAGGCGGAGAGCGACGTGCCGCCGCCGTGACCCGTGTCGAAGCTGACGCGAAGGAGGATCCGGTTCGGACTTCCGGTCGCCTGGAACCGGGCGGTCATCTTGAAGGGGTGCCACGCGGGCACCCGGGGATCGTTCATACCGGTGGTCGAGAGCACCGCCGGATACGTCACGCCGTCGCGAACCTGGTGGTAGGGCGAGGCGGCGAGCATCCCCGGGAACTGGTGCTCGTTGTGCACCGTGCCGAACTCCGTGATGTTGAACTCGCCGTTCGGCGCCGTCTCGGAGCGGAGGACGTCGGCGACGCCCACGTTCGAGATGACGGCGGTCATGCGATCGGGGTAGTGGGCGGCCGTTCCGTAGACGAGGAGCCCGCCGGCGCTGCCGCCCTGGATGGCCAGCCGGTCGACGGCCGTCCAGCCGGCCTCCGCGAGGTGGCGGGCGCACGCGCCGAGATCGTCCATCGACGTCTTCTTCCGCCCGAGGTTGGCGGCGCGGTGCCAGTCGTCGCCGTACTCTCCTCCGCCCCGGATGTTGGCCACCGCGAAGATGCCACCCTGCTCGATCCACGCCAGCCGGTGGGCACGGAACCGCGGCGTCTGGCTGGACCCGTAGCTGCCGTAGGCGTAGAGGAGGCAGGGAGCCGTGCCGTCGCGGGGCGTGTCGCCCCGCATGATGAGGTTGATCGGGATCTTCGTGCCGTCGTCCGCGGTCGCGGAGATCCGCTCGGCGACGCAGCCCGCATAGTCCGCCGCCGAGGTCGTGACGAGCGCCGTGCTCCACGGGGTGTCATCGTCGGGGCCGAGCTCGTACCAGGCCGGGGGCGTGGTGAAGGTCTCGCGCCGGTAGAGCAGACGATCGCCTACGAGTCGCGTCAGCCAGCCGATGCGACTCACCTCCCCGGTGTTCACGGTGCGCCTCGGCGAGTCGCCGAACGGCACGACCCGCAGGCGGCTCGGCCCACCCAAGATCTCCTGCACCCAGAGGCGCGACGTGCCCGCCGCGAACGACTGGATCACGCCGTCCGACTCGGGCACGACCACCTCGGCCTCGGCGAGATCGGGACTCTCCGGGGAGACCCGCAGGATCTTCCTCATCGGGGCGTCCTTGCGGGACAGGAGATAGAGCTCGCCATCGGCGCCGAAATGCGCCGACTGGACCCAGTCCTCGAAGGCGGCGAACTTGCGCCACCTCCCCTCCGGCCCGTGCAGCCAGTACTCGTACTCGCCCCCGTCGCCGTTGCTCACCTCGGCCACGATCCACCGGCCGTCGTCCGACGTCTCCATTTCGATCTCGGCGATGCGCGGAAAGGTCTCACCGAGCGCGTAGCGATCGGCCGAGAGCGGATCGCCCAGACGATGGAACCAAATCTGCTGATAGAAAGGCAGATCCTCGGCCGGTCGCTCGCCGGGGTACGGATAGCGGGAGTAGAAAAAACCGTCGCTCGCGGCGGTCCACGCCACGCTGCCGCCGGCGGTTCCCCCGTTCACGCGGGGGATGCTGTCGTCCAGCTTCTCTCCCGTCACCACGTTCCAGAGGAAGAGCGTGCCGTCCTCGGTGCCGTCCTCGGACAGAGAGACCGCCACGTACCGGCCATCCGGCGACGGCTCGTAGAAGTCGATCGAGGTTCCCCCGTCCGGATCGAGGACGTTCGGGTCGACGATCGTCCTCTCCTCGATCGCGGGGCGGAACGACGAGAGCAGCACGAGAAACGGCTGCTGCTTCGGCGGTTGCTCCTTCATCGCGAAGAGGCGGTCGCCCCGCTCGGCGAGGTTCCAGTACCACGACGTCTCGTGACGCACGAGCTCCTGGATGCGCGCGGCCAGCGCCTCGCGATGCGGCCACGCATCGAGCGCGGCGCGGGTGCGGGCGTGCTGCTCCTCGGCCCACCCGAGCACCTCCGGATCGTCGAGGGTCTCCAGCCAGCGGTAGTCGTCGGTGATTTCGGTTCCCCAGTACTCGTCGACGACGGGTCGCTTCTCGGCCAGGGGCGGACCGGCGAGACCGGGAACGGCCGGCGCGGGAGCGGCCGGCGCGGCGAGGAGAAGGAGGAAGGTGACGGCGGAGGGCCCGACGTAGGCGGGCCGGACGGCGGCGGGACACGGCATGGGTCGGGACTCCTGCGGGGTGGATCGGGGGGGACCACGAAGGGGTCATCCTACACGATCAGGGGGAGGACGGGTTCCTCCATGCCTCCGCCCGCGTCCTCCGGCCGGCCATCGAGGCATCGACGGAGCTCCCGCCCCCCCCGGCCGGCGGATCCCCACGCCCCCTTCGTCCTTGATTCACCGACGGTCGATTTGATATTTATTGA
The DNA here is from genome assembly GCA_025774805.1 of bacterium. Taxonomy (GTDB): domain Bacteria; phylum ARS69; class ARS69; order ARS69; family ARS69; genus JALGZR01. The sequence continues at coordinate 31,769 of JALGZR010000082.1, read as the reverse complement.
ACCAGTGATCGTCAATTCGATACCATGGGAACATCGGCCGAGGGATCGGCTCCCCCGCACCGAGGAATACGAGATGGCTCGATCCAAGCACGGGACTCCATCGGAGGCTCCGGACGTCGAATACGTGGTCGACCTGTTCAAGGCTCTCGCCGACCCGATCCGGCTCCGAATCATGGGTCTTCTGGTCGAAGAGGAGCGTTGCGGGCAGGAGCTCGCGGAGACCCTCAATCTGGCCCCCGGGACGGTCACTCACCACCTGCAGACGCTCCGGAGGCTCGGCCTGCTGACCGAGGAGCGGCGTCCGCCCTACACCTACGTCAGACTCGACTACCGGAAGCTGCGCGGAGCGATCCTCCCCTTTCTCAAGAAGGAGAAGGTGCAGCAGTTTGCAGCCGGACCCGATGTCGATCGGGAGAAACGACGGGTCTTGAACAACTTTTTCGACGGACCGACGCTCAAGTCGATCCCGGCCCAGAGACGGAAGAAGGAGATCGTCTTCGAGGAGATTCTCCGCCGTCTGCCCGTCCGGAGCTCGTTCAAGGAGGCGAGGCTCAACCAGCTGATCAAGAAGATCCACCCCGACTTCTGTACCATCCGGCGGGAGTTCATCATGGGCCGGTACATGGAGCGTCGGGACGGCGTCTATCGCTGGACGGAAAGGGGCCGGTCGGTGCGAAAGGGGGCGCGGTAGAGCTGAGGGAACCCGCCACCGGAGTCTGTGGGGAGACGGGCCCACCTGCGACACGTACCATCGCGGGGACTCCGGTTCCTCTCTTTTCCGTGACGTGATCCCCTGTTCGCGCTCCGCGCCGTCCGCTCCGCCCGCCGACGCCGCGGAGCGGCCTGTTCGATCAGGGAACCCGGTACGTCATCGCGTTCGCGTTCATCCCCGCCCCGACGGAGGCGAACACGGCGAGATCACCGCCGGTCAGCGCCTGACCCGGCAGCCTTCCCTTCTGCAGGAGATCGAGGAGTGTCGGGAGCGTGGCCACCGAGCTGTTCCCCAGCCAGGACACCGTCATGGGAACGATCTCGGATGCGATGGTCTCGACGCCGCAGCGCTTGCAGAGCCGGCGGACGATCGCATCGTCCATCTTCGCGTTGGCCTGGTGCAGCAGCACTTTCTTGACATCTCCGAGGACCACACCCGCCTTCCCGAGGGCATCCTCGATGACCTGGGGCAGAGTGCGCAGCGCGTACTCGTAGAGCTTGTGACCCCGCATCTTCAGGAACAGTCCGCCGTCCCCGTAATCGGGATTGTAGGACCGACCCATTCTCAGCAGATGTGCGTGCTCTATGGTATCGGAGCGGGCCGCGTGACAGAGGATGCCCACGGGATCATCGGTCGGAATGGACTCGAGAACGACCGCTCCGGCACCGTCCGCGTAGATCATGCTGTCACGATCGTGGGGATCCGAGACACGGGAGAGGGTCTCCGCCCCGATCACGAGCGCCCTCTTTCCCTGCCCCGCCGTCAGGAAGCAATCCGCTTGAATCAGACCCTGCAGCCAACCCGGACATCCGAAGGGGATGTCGTAGCAGACGGCTCGTGGATTCGCGATCCTCAGGATCGACTTGACGCGGGCCGCGAGACTCGGAACGAGGTCGGACCTTCGGTTTTCGGCATGAACGTCACCGAAGTTGTGGGCGACGATCACGTAGTCCAGACTCTCGGGATCGACGCCGGACGACTCGAGGGCATCGTTCGCGGCGATGGCGGCGATGTCGGACGTGACGAGGTCGTCCGAGACCCACCGCCGCTCCGTGATGCCGGTGATCTTCTCGAACTTCTCGATGATCTCCGCGGCAGGTCGATCGATCGGGGTCCCGTCCGGACCGTAGAACTCGTGCTCGAGGAAGTCGGAGTTGGGGATGCTTCTCGCCGGCAAGTGGCTCCCGGTTCCGACGATGACGGACCGGCTCGGGGTTCTCATGGAGAGCTCCTGACATCGGCGGCCGGGGCTGCCCGTGTCCACGGGCTCCATGACCGCCTCCTCGCATTACCGACTCGGGTCCGGGTGCTCCGGAGGGGATGCGGCCGGGGAGCAGCGTCGCCCGGCTACCTGTTCGGCGTCGGCTGCCTGTCCTTCTTCTTGCGATCGGCGTCCTGCCGTTTCTTCTTCTTCTGCTTCTGGGCTTTGTCCTTGTCCTTCTTGCCTTTGTCTCCCACGACACACGTCCTTTTTTCGAGCCACCCGATTCCGAGAACACGCCGTCTGCGCGTTTCCACCTTCCGGCGGGCCTGCCCTCACCCCCGGGTCCGATCGACCGAGCCCCCGCCGGCTCTCACCGGCGGGGATCGATCGGACCTCAGGCAATCACCATCCGCCTCAGACGATGGCGACCACGTTTTCCGCCGCGGGGCCCTTCTGGCCATCGACCACGTCGAATTCGACCTTGGCACCCTCGGCGAGAGTCTTGAAGCCTTCGGCCTGGATCGCGGAGTGGTGGCAGAAGACGTCCTTCTCCCCGTCGTCGCGCGTGATGAATCCGAAGCCCTTGTCATCGTTGAACCATTTCACGGTTCCGGTCGTACGCATTACCGTACTCCTTCTGTTTCGAATCGTCGGAGTGCGGTGCTGCGCTTGTGTTGCATCATCCGTAACTGACCCGACTACTCGTTTGCGCGGGACACCCCCCACGCGGGGTTCGCACCCATACCCAGGGTGCTTTGTCCGGAGACCGATTCCGGCCCACCGGGTTTACGATTCGTCTCGTTCGTTCCTTCCTTCGTCGATCTCCTGCCGGCGGCAGTTCGCGGGCCGATGGAGAACCGGGCTAGGTATGACCACGCCCGGCACCGGAGCCCGCCACGCCGTGGATCGAACCGAAGCCGGCACGATCGCACACGGGTCCCGCTCGGGGACCGTGATCGGTCGCAATCCTCCGGACCACGGTGCGGTGCAGGCCTGCTGGCGGGTGGGAAGCGTTGATCGTGTGGTCGTCCGGAGTAAGTAGAAGGGGGAGCTTCGGGGGATCCTGCCGGGCGATCCGACCGCCCGGGGAATGTCCGGCGACGCTCTGGTCCTTGATCGCAGCAAAATACGTACCGAACGGTCCCATGTCAAGCTCGTGGGAGAACATTCCGTCCCCACCCGCCCCCGATGCCGGAGAGGATCCCCTCGGACGCCAAGCGACCGATCCGGCCCGTTCGACCGGATGGTGGCTCCCCCTCCGCCCGGGCTCGGAGCGGTCTCGTCGTGACGGGGCACGACACGCGACCCGAGTTCGTGAGTGGTTGATGGGAAACTCGACATTCAATTCAGGGCCCCCGCCCATTGCATGGAGACCGTGAGATTCGACGCCGGCGACGGCGCGTAAGTCCACCGTACGAGCATTTCATGTAACTTTCGACCGCCAGGCGGGAAGGACGACCGGACCGAGGCTCGCAGCGGCCGCCCCCTCCGGGTAGACTGATGTCCGGTGCGCTCGGAGGCGCGCCCGCCGGCGTTCGGCGTTCCCGAGCGGTTCCACTCCCGAGAATCTTGAAATCCCTGTCGAGACCCCTTCCGAAGGATCCCCGGATGGTCGGAAAGACGCTCTCCCACTACAAGATCCAGGACAAGCTCGGTCAGGGCGGCATGGGTGAGGTCTATCGGGCCGCCGACACGAAGCTCCGCCGGAGCGTCGCGCTGAAGGTCCTCCCCCCCACCTTCGCCGAAAACGCCGAGCGCATGGCGCGATTCCAGCGGGAGGCGCAGGTCCTCGCCTCGCTCAACCACCCGCACATCGGACAGATCTTCGGACTGGAGGAGGACGGCGACTCCGGGGTACACGCCCTCGTGCTGGAGCTCGTCGAGGGTCCGACGCTCGCCGACCGCATCAGGTCCGGGCGCATTCCGATGGACGAGGCGTTGAGGATCGCGACGCAGATCGCCCACGCGCTGGAGGTCGCGCACGAGCAGGGAATCGTCCACCGCGACCTGAAGCCGGAGAACGTGAAGCTCACGGAGAACGGGCAGGTGAAGGTGCTCGACTTCGGCCTGGCGAAGGCGATGGAGGGAGGCACGCGAGACTCGGGGATGACGCAGTCCCCCACGATGTCGCCGACGATCTCCCCCGCCATCACCGGCGCCATGACCGAGGCGAATGTGGTTCTCGGGACGGCCGGTTACATGAGCCCGGAGCAGGCGCGCGGGCAGGCGGTCGACAAGCGCGCGGACATCTGGGCGTTCGGTGTCGTGCTGTTCGAGATGCTGACGGCCCGGCGGCTGTTCACGGGCGACACGGTGTCCGACACGCTCGCGGCGGTGCTCCGGCTCGACCCGGACTGGGATTCGCTGCCGCCCGAGACGCCGGGGAAAGTGAGGCGGCTGCTCCGCCGTTGTCTGGAGCGCGCCCCGGACCAGCGGCTGCGCGACATCGGGGACGCGCGCATCGCGCTGCAGGAGGTGGCGGCCGGGGATCTGGAGGAGCACGACGTGGCGGCCGTTCCGGGGACTCCGGCCACCCCGAGACGCTCCGTGCTGCTCGGGGTGGCGGCGGCCGCGGCGGTGGTCGGAGCGGCGATCGGGCTCTTCGTGCAGAGGTCGATGCAGCCGGCGGAGCCGGAGCTACCGCTCGTCAAGTTCCGCATCCCGGTTCCGGACCTGCTCACGAGCCTCGGCGCCGGAGCTACCGCTCGTCAAGTTCCGCATCCCGGTTCCGGACCTGCTCACGAGCCTCGGCTTCGGCGGGACCACGGTCGCGATCTCGCCGGACGGAAGTCGGATCGCCTACGCGAGCGAGGACCGCCTCTGGATCCGCGATCTCGCGGAGCTGGAGCCGCGGGAGCTCGCGGGCACGGAGGGGGGCACGCTCCCCTTCTGGTCGCCGGACGGCGAGTGGATCGGGTACGGCGACGACGCGAAGCTGTACAAGATCCGCGCGCAGGGCGGCAGCCCGCACACCCTGTGCGAGCTGGAGAACGACTTCAACCCCGCCGCGGGAGGGGCGTGGACCGCGGACGGCCGGATCGCCTTCACGGACGGAAGCGGCCAGCTCTGGAGCGTGTCGGCGCAGGGAGGAGACCCGGACACGCTGCTCGCGCTCGACCCGGAGACGGAGACGGATTTCCACAACGTGTCGGCGCTGCCGGACGGAAAGGGATACCTTCTCGTCGTCCACCGCGAGAGTGGAACCTACGATCAGATCGATCTCCTCGCGGGGGGCGAGCGCAAGACCCTCGTCTTCATGGACGGTGAGGGAATCAACTTCCCGTCCTGGTCGCCGTCCGGGCACATCGTCTTCTACCGGTCGCCGACGAATCCCGGCATCTGGGCCGTCCCGTTCTCGCTCTCGAGCCTCGATGTCACCGGGGATCCCTTTCTCGTCGTGCCCGACGCGGCGCTCCCGTCGATCTCCCGGAACGGGACGATGGTGCTGGCGCTCGGAAACTTCTCGGACTCGAACCAGCTCGCCTGGGTCGACCGGGCCGGGCGCATCGAGCGCACGGTCGGGGTGGCGCAGGACCAGGACACCTACTTCGTGCTCTCGCCCGACGGCGAGCGGCTGGCGCTTCGGGTCCGCGGCGAGGACCGAGACATCTACCTGATCGACGTGATCCGCGAGACGCAGACCCGGCTCACGTTCTCGGACGGGAACGAGGGCTGGCCGCGGTGGACCCGCGACGGAGACCGTCTCTACTACCAGCGCAGCGAGGACTTCCCCGACGTCACGCTGTGGATGACGCTGGCCGACGGCTCCGGCGAGCCGGTCGAGATCGGTCCCGGCGGGTGGGCGTGTCTCTCGCCGGACGAGAGATACCTCGCCTATTGCCTCCACGCGGAAGGCAACGACTGGGATCTGTACTACTACCGTCTCGGGGAGGACGGCCTTCCGGTCGGCGAGCCGGAGCTCTTCCTCGACACGAGTGTCATCAGCTGGCATCCGCAGATCTCGCCTGACGGCCGTTACCTGGCGTACCACTCCACCGATACCGGCAATCCGGAGATCTACCTCAAGCCGTTTCCGTCCGGGCCCGGGAAGTGGCAGATCTCCGTCGACGGCGGGTACTGGCCGAGGTGGAGGGCGGACGGCACGGAGCTCTACTACGTGAACGGGAACGACGTGATGGTGGTCTCCGTGGAGCTCGAACCGGCCGTTCGTCTGGGAACCCCCGAAGTGCTCTTCACACGCCCCGACGCAATCGGGGTGCTGCCGTTCGGATGGCCGGACGCGTACGACGTCACGCCGGACGGAGAGCGCTTCCTCATCGCGATCCAGCCCCCGGGCCAGGAGAAGGACATCGAGCGCGGGCTCGTCGTCGTGCAGAACTGGTTCTCGGAGATCGAAGGGCAGGAGTAGAGGGCGGCGCGATGCAAGAGGCCAGCTCGGACGAAACCCGGACGGAGAATGCTTCGCGCGTGGACGGTCGCCTTCGAACGAAGCTCGCCTCTCTCGTCGAGAACGACGCGCCGCCCGACACGATTCCCGGCTACCGTCTCCTGCGTCCCATCGGATCGGGCGGCATGGGCCATGTCTGGGAGGCGGAACAGCGGGAGCCCGTGCGGCGCAAGGTCGCCGTGAAGATCATCCGGCCGGGGGCGGACACGGCCCGGATCGTCACGCGCTTCGAGTCCGAGCGGCAGACCCTGGCCCTGATGAACCATCCGGGGATCGCCCAGGTCTACGACGCCGGGGTGACCGACTCCGGGCGCCCGTTCTTCTCCATGGAGCTCGTCGAAGGATCGCCGGTCACGCAGTTCTGCGACGAGGCGCACATGACCGTGACGGAACGGCTCCGGCTGTTCGGAGAGGTTTTCGAAGCCGTGCAGCACGCCCATCAAAAGGGTGTGATTCACCGTGACCTCAAGCCGTCCAACGTGCTCGTCACACGATTCGGCGGCCGTCCCACCCCGAAGGTGATCGACTTCGGAATCGCACGCTTCGTGGAGGAGTCGCACCCGGAGAGAACGCTCCTGACGGAAGCCGGCACCGTCGTCGGAACGCCCGAGTACATGAGCCCGGAGCAGGCCGGCGTCGAGTCCATCGACATCGATACGCGCTCGGATGTCTATTCCCTCGGCGTTCTCCTGTACGAGCTGCTCACCGGATCCCTCCCGTTCACGCGGAGCGACTCGACCCCCGCCGCGCTCGTGGAGCTGTTCCGACACGTCCGGGAGGCCGAGCTCCCGTTGCCGAGCCGGTACGTCGCCGGTCTGGGCGAGCAGGCCCACGGTGCCGCGATCACCCGGGGCACGGACCGGTGGGCATTGACGAAGTCCCTCCGCGGCGAGCTCGACTGGATCACCGCGAAGGCCCTGGAGAAGGACCGCGAGCGCCGCTACCCGTCGGTCGGGGAGCTCGCCGCCGACGTCCGCCGGTACCTCCGCGACGAACCCGTCGTGGCGGGTCCGCCGGGCGCCGCCTATCGGCTGCGGAAGCTCGTGCGACGGCACCGCGGGCTGCTGGCCGCCTCCGCCGCCGTGGTGGTGGCTCTCGTGGCGGGTCTCGCCGGGACGCTGACCGGACTGGTTCGCGCCCGCGAAGAGGCGGAGCGGGCGCGGACCCAAGTGGCCATCGCGGAAGCCGTCAACGCGTTCCTCAACGAGGACCTGCTGGCGGCGGTGGCCCCGGAGGGCCAGGGGCGGGAGGTGAGCATGCGCGAGGTGCTGGACACGGCGGCCGAACGGCTGGAGGGCCGGTTCGCCGACCAGCCGGAGGTCGAGGCCTCGGTGCGGGAGACCATCGGAAGCACTTACACCAGTCTGGGATTGCTGGACGAAGCGTCGCCCCAAGTGGAGCGGGCGGTGACCCTGCGCGAGGCCGTCCTGGGGAAGGATCATGCGTCCACTCTGGACACGGTCCATGAGCTCGGAGTGCTCCGCTTCTATCAGGGCAAGGGGGAAGAGGCGGAGGCTCTCCTGCGCCGGGCGTTCGAGGGCCGGAGCCGGGTCCTCGGACCGAACGACCCGCTCACGCTCACGGCGCTGAGCGACCTGGGGGCGGTGGCCCACCATCTCGGGCGCCTGGATGAGGCCGAGCACCACTATCGAGATGCGCACGACCGGGCGATCGCCGAGCTCGGAGAGGACGATCCGTACGTTCTCACCATGCTTCACAACCTGGGGGCCCTGCTTCGGGATCTCGGTCGATTCGAGGAATCGGAATCCTTTCTCCGCCGCGCTTTGGAGGGCACCCGCAAAGAGCTCGGCGAAGAGCACCCCGAGACGCTCTCCACCCTTTCGCTGCTGGGAAGCGTGATGCGGGAGGACGGTCGGCTCGAAGAGGCCGAGCCGATCTACGTCCGGGTCCTCGAGACCCGGCGGCGGGTATTGGGGGACGACCACCCGTCCACTCTCATGTCGACGAACAACCTCGCCATGCTCCGGTCGGACCTCGGTCAGCTGGAGGAGGCGGCCGAGCTGCAGCGGAGGACGCTCGAGACGCAGCGCCGCGTGCTGGGCGACGATCACGACGGCACGATTCTCTCGCTCGGAAACCTGGCCGCGGTGCTCATCGCGCTCGACCGCGCGAACGAGGCGGAGCCGCTGATCGCGGAGGCGCTCGAGCGATGCCAGCGGACTCTGGGAGCCGACCACAGTCTCTGCGGCAGCACTCTCCGCAAGCAGGGACGTTGCCTGACGGCGCTCGGGCGGTACGACGAAGCCGAGCGCGCCCTCCTCGACGCGCACGCGAATCTGGTCGCCGCCTACGACGCCGACCACCCGGAGGTGGCTCTCGTGGCCACCAGCCTCGTCCACCTCTACGACGCCTGGGATCGATCCTCGGAAGCCGCCGCGTGGAAGGAGCTCTCCGAGTAATCCGCCCGCTCTCGTGCCCCCCGCCCGTCCGGGTAGGATCGGGCGAGCCGATGAGGTGCGCGGCGGGGCACGAGGATCTCGCCGTCGGGCTCCTGGCCCGCGGTCAGGCAAAGGAGGGCGTCGAGGAGACGGCTCCGGCCAAGGCCCCGGGTCCTCCCCGACCCCCCAGTTCCCGCGGGCCCTGAAGACCGCTACCATGGAACCGGTTCGGCCCACGGACCCCGACCCTTCGACCGATGACGGGGCGGATGCTCCGGCCGCCTCGGAGGAGAGATGACGTGCCGGAATTCACGCACGGAACGATCACGCTCACCGTCGACGAAAACGGATTCATGCAGGAACCGGAAAAGTGGAACGAGGAGGTTGCGGCCGCTCTTGCAACCACCGAGGGGGTCGAGACTCTCACCGAGGACCACTGGAAGGTCGTCAACCATCTTCGTGAGCACTATCTCCGGTTCGGCGTCGCTCCGATGGTCCGGAAGCTGACGAAAGAGACCGGGCTCAACCTGAAGAGGATTTACGAGCTCTTCCCGTCCGGGCCGGCCATGGGGGCGTGCAAGGTGGCGGGACTGCCGAAGGCGGCCGGGTGTGTCTGAGTGATGTCGACCGCGTGCGACTTCGGGGGGCGAACTGCCTGCCTGGCGGCGATCCTCGATCCGCACGCCGGCGGCTCCGCGCGCTCCTCGGACTCGGCAACCGGTCGAGAAGGGGCGGGTCCGGGGGTTCAGCCGCCCCCGGATCGGGGTCCTCCGGGGTCCGACGCGGGGGCACTTGCGACAGGTCGTCGGGGACGGTAGCTTTCCGGATCGAGGTCGAGCCGACATGGAACTTCCGCAGAAACCGGACCGCATCATCTATCTGGACAACGCCGCCACCGTCTATCCGAAGCCGCGGGAGATCCTGGAGCCGATGCTGGAGGTCTTCCAGCAGTACGGCGTGAATCCCGGCCGGTCGGGGTACGACCTCTGCCTCGTCGGCGGCGATCTCGTGGAGACCACCCGTAAGCAGCTGACCCGCTTCTTCGGCGGCCCCGATCCCCGGCGGCTCATCTTCGCGTACAACGCCTCGGATGCGCTCAACATCCTGATTCAGGGCTTGGTGGGCGAGGGCGACCACGTCGTCTCCACCACGGTGGAGCACAACTCGGTCATCCGACCCCTGAACCACCTGGCGGCGCAGAGGCGGATCACCGTCGACTACGTGCGGTGCGACGGGCAGGGCACGGTCGACCCCCGGGAGATCGAGCGGGCGTTTCGACCGGAGACCACGCTCGTGGTCGTCAACCACGGCTCCAACGTCATCGGAACCATCCAGCCGGTCGCCGAGATCGGGCGGCTCTGCCGGGAGCGGGGCATCCGGTTCGTCGTGGACGTCGCCCAGACGGCGGGTGTCGTGCCCATCGACATGCGGGAGATGTGCCTCGACGCCGTGGCCTTTACCGGGCACAAGTCGTTGCTCGGCCCGACGGGCATCGGAGGCTGCTGCGTGGCGGAAGACCTGGTAATCGAACCCACGCGCTACGGCGGGACCGGCGTGCGATCGGCCCACCCCTTCCACCTCGAGGAGTATCCGTACCGGCTGGAGGTCGGCACGGTGAACGTCCTCGGCATCGTCGGTCTCCACTTCGCGCAGCAGTATCTCGAGGAGAGGGGCATCGACGAGATCTACCGGCACGAGATGGAGCTCTTCTCCCGGCTGCAGGCCGGCCTGTCCGGAATCCAGGGCCTCACCCTCCACGGAACGCGCAGCCTCGAGAACCGCCTGCCGGTCCTCGGCTTCACCATCAACGGTCGCGACCCCTCCGACGTCGGCACGTTTCTCGACGTGGACCACGACATCGCGACCCGCACCGGGCTGCAGTGCGCCCCGCTGATACACGAGCAGATGGGCACGGCCCCGCGGGGAACGGTGCGAATGAGCGTCGGTCCGTCGAACACGGCCGAGGAGATCGAGGCGGCCATCGAGGCGGTCACCGCCATCGCGGCCCAGGCGGCCAAGAGCACGAAGTAGGAACCGGAGATGCCGACCCGGCCTATAGCATGGAGTTGACATTTCGGACCGAACTCGGATATGCTTGTTCTATCCTGGTCCCGAACACAGGTGGTTCGGGCCGTCACGAACGAGACCGTCTGGCTCGAGAAAGGCCGACTTCTTTGTCAGAAAACCGCGAATCGACTGCCGACTCCTGCACCCCGACCCTGCGGTGGCGATGGTGGCGATGGTATTCCGTCGACCCGGGGATGGTAGGTTCTGGGCGATTCGTTGATTCCGGTTAGTTTGCAGGGGAATCAAGCCGACAGACCCGCCATCCCCGGATGGCGGGTCTTTTTTGTCCGTCCTCTTGTCCGTCTTTTTGTCCGTTCGGGTACGGAAGGAGCACCCGATGCCTTCACCGTCGCTGGGACGCTACCGGGATGTCGTCGATCAGGGCAGGCGCGCGCCCCTCCGCGAGCGAATCCCGGCCGATCTCGAGACCCCGGTCTCCGCGTTCCTGAAACTTCGACCGCACGGGGCCGTCTTCCTGCTCGAGAGCATCGAGCGGGGCATTCAGGTCGGTCGCTACTCGTTCATCGGCCTCTCTCCCGACACGGTCGTCCGGCTCCACGATGAGAAAGTCACGGTCGATCGAAACGGCGACGCTCGAGAGGAGGAGGTCGACCCCGCCGATCCGTTCGGGCCCGTCCGGGCGGCCCTCGCCAACGGCGACGATCTGCTGACCGAAGAGCTGCCCGGTCCCTTCGCCGGCGCCGTGGGCTACATCTCCTATGACATCGTGCGCTATTTCGAGCGCGTTCGCCGTCCCGGGGTGGACACCCTCGACCTGCCCGACTACCAGTTCCTCTACCCGCGCACGCTCGCCGTCATCGATCACGTGAAGTGCGAGATCGAGATCCTGACTCTCCCCCCCGAGGGACCGCCCGAGGAGGCCTACGAGGCGGCACGCTCCGAGATCGGGACGATCCTCGAGGCGCTCTCGCGACCCCTGCCGCAGCCCGCCCGCGGTCCCCGTACGGACACCGCCTCCCCTCCGGTGTCCAACCTGACCGAATCGGAGTTCTGCGACCGCGTCGCGCGCGCCAAGGAGCACATCCTCGCCGGGGATGCCTTCCAAATCGTTCTGTCGCAGCGCTTGAGCGGCGAGACGACCACGAGTCCGTTTCAGATCTATCGCGCCCTGCGAATCCTCAATCCCTCACCCTACATGTTCTACATCGACTTCGGCGGCTTCCAGACCATCGGATCCTCGCCCGAAGCCCTGGTCAAGCTCGAGGATCGCCGGGTGACCCTCTGCCCGATCGCCGGTACCCGGCCGCGCGGCGATACCCCGGTCGCCGACGGCAATCTCGAGATGGAGCTGCTCGCGAACGAGAAGGAGCGCGCCGAGCACCTCATGCTCGTGGATCTCGGCCGGAACGACCTGGGAAGGGTCTGCGAGATCGGAAGCGTCGCTCCCGAGTCGTTCATGCAGGTCGAGAAGTACTCTCACGTGATGCACATCGTCTCCCGGCTGGCGGGAAGGTTGCGCCCGGAGCTGGACATGTTCGATCTCCTGCGGGCCGTCTTTCCGGCCGGCACCGTCACCGGCGCCCCGAAGATCCGGGCCATGGAGATCATCCGCGACCTCGAGGGCCTGACGCGCGGTCCCTACGCCGGCGCGGTCGGCTATTTCGGCCGGCAGGGTGACATGGACATGTGCATCACCATCCGGACGCTCATCATGAAGGGATCTCGTTACTTCGCGCAGGCCGGGGCAGGAATCGTCTCCGACTCCGATCCGGCCTTCGAGTATCAAGAGACACTCAACAAGATCCGGGCCCTGATCCGCGCCGTCACCATTGCCGAGGGGGGGAGCTGACCATGCACCTTCTGATCGACAATTACGATTCCTTCACGTTCAACGTCGTGCAGGCCTTGGGAGAGCTCGGCGCGGAGGTCCGGGTCCGGCGCAATGACCAGATCACGGTCGCGGAAGCGAGGGCCCTGGCCCCCGAATCCCTGATCCTCTCGCCCGGTCCGGGGACCCCGAAGGAAACCGGGAACGCCGTCGACGTCCTCGCCTTCTTCCTGGAAAAGATCCCCGTGCTCGGAATCTGCCTGGGACACCAGTGCATCGTCGAGGTCTACGGCGGCCGAATCGACCGTTCGCCCCGGGTGATGCACGGCAAGGTCTCGAACATCTATCACGACGGGAAGACGATTTACGGGGGCCTGTCGAATCCGTTCTCGGCCACCCGCTACCACTCCCTGATCGTGCGCGAGGAGAACCTGCCGGATGCTCTCGAGGTTTCGGCCTACACGTCCGACAGTGAGATCATGGGGGTTCGCGCCAAGACCGGGCTCGTGGAGGGCGTGCAATTCCACCCGGAATCGATCCTGACTCCGGAAGGCGGCAAGCTCCTGGCCAACTTCCTGGACTCGACGCGCAACGGCGGAAACGGACCATGACCACCGCCACACTCGGAAAGCTGCTGCGGCGGGAGGACTTGAAGAACTCGGAGGCGCACGACCTGATGTCCGCCATCATGGCGGGAGAGTTGAGCGGCGCCGAGATCGGCGCCGTCCTGGTCGCCCTGCGCATGAAGGGGGAAACCGTGACGGAGATCGCGGGGTTCGCCGCCGCCATGCGGGAAAAGGCGGTGCCGATCTCCCCGGGGCGCGAGGGGCTGGTCGACACCTGCGGCACGGGTGGCGACTCCCGGCAGACCTTCAACATCTCGACGGCCACGGCCCTGGTCGCGGCGGCCATGGGAGTGCCCGTCGCCAAGCACGGCAATCGCGCGGTCTCGTCGTCCTGCGGCAGTGCCGACGTGCTGGAGGCGCTCGGCGTGCGGATCGAGCTCGAACCGGAAGAGGTGGCCGGGCTCATCGACGAGGTCGGCATCGGGTTCCTGTTCGCGCCCCGGCATCACCCGGCGATGAAGCACGCCGCCCCGGTGCGAAAGCAGCTGGGAATCCGGACCGTGTTCAACCTGCTCGGACCGTTGACGAATCCCGCGGGCGTGAAGCGCCAGCTCCTCGGCGTGTTCGCCCCGGACCTCACCGAGCCGGTGTGTCGGGTGCTCGGCGATTTGGGGGCCGAGCGAGCCTTCGTGGTGCACGGCCGGGACGGCACCGACGAGGTCTCCATCGCTGGCGAAACCGTGGTCAGCGAGTGGTCCGACGGCCGGGTTCGCACCTACGAGTTCACTCCGGAGGACGCGGGGCTCCGCCGGGCCGGCTTGGACGAGATCGGTGGCGGGTCGTCGGCCGAGAACGCGGCTCACATCCTGCACGTCCTGAACGGCAACGGAGGGCCCCGAAGTGACGCGGTCCTGCTCAACGCGGGATTCGTGGCCGTCCTGGCCGGCCGGGCCGGCGACGTCGCCCACGGCGTCGACCTGGCGCGAGAGGCCATCGAAAGCGGCGACGCGCAGCGACTGCTCGAGGATCTCCGTCGCGCCTCGAGCCGACGCGCCGGGGAGGCGTCATGAGCGGCTTCCTCCCCCGGATGTTGCAGGCGAAGGAAACCGAAGTCGCCCTCAAGAAGGACCGGCGCCCCCTCGACGTCTTGCGCGAGGAGGCGGCCGCGCAACCGGTCCGGGACTTCGCGTCCGCCATCGCCGGCGGCGGCCGGATCATCGCGGAGATCAAGCGCCGGTCGCCTTCGAGAGGTGCCTTCCGCCAGCAGGCGGCGCCGGAGAAGCTCGCCGAGGTGTACGCGGCGGCCGGCGCCGCCGCCATTTCCGTTGTGACGGACGAGACCCACTTCGGTACGCGTCTCGCCGACGTGTCCCGCGTGCGCCGGGCCGTGAATCTGCCGGTGCTGGCGAAGGACTTCTTCGTCGATCCGTACCAACTGGTCGAGGCGCGCGCGGCGGGGGCGGACGCCGTCCTGTTGATCGTCCGCATTCTCTCGGACGGAGACCTGTCCCGCCTGCTCGCCTGCTCTCGGGAGCTCGGAGCGGCCGCGCTGGTCGAGTGCCACGACGCGACCGACCTCCGGAGGGCGGTGGCGGCGGGCGCCGGGATCATCGGCATCAACAACCGGAATCTCGACAGCATGGAGGTGTCGATCGACACCTGCCGGAGGCTCGCGCGGGAGATTCCCGGTGACATTCTCCGTGTCGCCGAGAGCGGAATCAGCCGCCGCGAGACGATCCGGGAGCTTACGCAGGCCGGAATGGACGCCTTCTTGATCGGGAGCGCGCTCTTGGACGCCCCCGATCCGGGGCTCAAACTCGAGGAGTTGCTCGGTGACGATCGCGGATGATACGAGCCGGGACACCGAACGGCGGAAGGGCCGATTCGGAGAATACGGAGGCCAGTACGTCCCGGAAACGCTGATGCCGTGCCTGCTGGAGCTCGAGGAGGTCTACGATGCGGCCCGAACCGACGAGGTCTTCCGGACCGAACTGGACGCGCTGCTGCAACACTACGCCGGTCGGCCGACCCCGCTCTACCTCGCGGCGAACCTCGGTGAGAGCTTCGGCGGGAAGGCCCGAATCTACCTCAAGCGCGAAGACCTCAATCATACCGGCGCGCACAAGATCAACAACTGTCTGGGACAGGCCCTGCTGGCCCGCCGAATGGGCAAGAGGCGACTCGTGGCCGAGACCGGCGCAGGACAGCACGGGGTGGCCACCGCGACGGTCGCCGCGCACGCGCGGCTGGAGTGCACGGTGTACATGGGAGAGCTGGACATCGACCGGCAGCGCCCCAACGTCTTGCGGATGGAGCTGCTGGGGGCCGAGGTCCGGCCGGTCGCCTCGGGCAGCCGCACTCTCAAGGACGCGACCAGCGACGCGATCCGCGATTGGGTCACCCACGTCAAGACGACGCACTACGTGCTCGGCTCGACGGTCGGTCCTCACCCCTATCCGACGATCGTGCGGGACTTCCAGGCGGTCATCGGCCGGGAGGCGCGTCGGCAGATCCTGTCGGCCGAAGGTCGCCTCCCGACTCACGTCGTGGCCTGCGTCGGGGGGGGATCCAACGCGCTGGGGATCTTCACGGCCTTCGTGAAGGACCGCGACGTGAAGTTGTACGGGGTCGAGGCGGGCGGATCGGCGGCCGGACACTCGGCCGCGCTCTGTGCGGGAGCTCCGGGAGTCCTGCACGGATCGCTCAGCTACCTCCTGCAAGACGAGGACGGTCAGGTCCGCCCCGCCCACTCCATCGCCCCGGGACTCGACTATCCCGGCGTCGGGCCCGAGCACAGCTTCCTGAAGGACTCGAGCAGGGTCTCGTACGAGCGGGTCCCCGACCACGAGGCCCTGTCCGGATTCCGCGACCTGGCCCGTGAGGAGGGCATACTGCCCGCTCTCGAGCCGAGCCACGCGATCGCGTTCACCCGTCGTCTCGTGGGCGGCGAGTCGGGTGAAGGCGGAATCGTGATCATCAATCTCTCCGGTCGGGGCGACAAGGACGTCGAGAGCATCGAGGAGTTCCCGAAAACATGAGACTCGCCCGAACCGCCGAAACCCTCCGGAGCTCCGGTCGCAAGAGCCTCGTGCCGTACTTCACGGCGGGGTACCCCGACGAGGAGACGACTCTGTCTCTGATCGCGGCCGCCGGCGCGGCCGGCTGCGAGATCGTCGAGCTCGGCGTCCCGTTCTCCGACCCGATTGCCGATGGACCCACCATTCAGGAGTCCTCGCAGCACGCGCTGGCCCACGGCATGACGCTGGGGAGAACCCTGGATCTCGCGGCCCGAGCCGAAGCCGAGAACGATGTCGCCATCGTGCTGATGGGGTACTACAACCCCATCCTGCGGATGGGCCTGGAGACATTCGCCCGCCGCGCCGGAAAGGCGGGCGTGGCCGGTCTCGTTTTGCCGGACGTTCCGCTCGAGGAGTCGGCCGACGCTCGCCGCGCGCTCACGGCCGAGGGAGTGACACTCGTCGATCTGGTGGCCCGCACGTCCCCGACCGATCGCGTGCGCCGCATCGCCGGCCAGGCGAGCGGTTTTCTCTACCTCGTCTCGATCACCGGGGTGACGGGTGCCGGGAGTGCCCGCGCCGCGGACCTCGACGCCTTCGTCGGTGAGGTCCGCCGGCACGCCGATCTCCCCCTCTACGTCGGCTTCGGGGTATCCGGTCGCCGGCTCGCCCAGGAGGCCACGCGCATCGCCGACGGCGTGATCATCGGCAGCGCCCTGGTCCGAATCGTCCGGGAGTCCGCCGCCGACGGCAACCCCGTTGCCGAGGTGCGGAGATTCCTGGACGAGATCCAACTGGCCATCAATCCGTCCAACGAGGTTCGAGCATGATGATCGTGATCATGAAGCGGGGGGCGTCGGTCTCGGAGATCGGCTGCGTGATTCGGGAAATCGAGACCGGAGGATTCAAGGCGCGTCCTTCCCACGGAGCACGGCAGACGGTGATCGGGGTCCTCGGTGCGAAGCAGACGGCGCCGCTCGAGCACATCTCGGAGCTGCCCGGGGTCGAGAAGATCACTCCCATCTCGACGTCCTTCAAGCTGGTGAATCGGGAGTTCCAGCCCGAGGCCACCGTGATCCGCGTGAACGGTACGTCGGTGGGCGGTGAGGAGATCGTCGTGATGGCCGGGCCGTGCTCGGTGGAGTCGCGCGAGATCCAGATCGCCACCGCGCGGGCGGTCCGCGACGCCGGTGCGCGCGTGATGCGGGGAGGCGCCTTCAAGCCGCGGACCTCTCCCTACAGCTTCCAGGGCCTCGGTCAGGAAGGCCTGGAGATCTTGCGGGAGGCCAAGCGGGAGACGGGGCTCGCGATCGTCACGGAGGTCATGTCGCCCGAGCTCGTCCCCCTGGTCTGCGAGTATGCGGACATCCTGCAGGTCGGCGCTCGGAACATGCAGAACTACACCCTTCTCGAGGCGGTCGGCCGGGCTCGTAAGCCCGTGCTGCTGAAGCGGGGAATGATGTCGACCGTCGAGGAGCTTCTTCTGTCGGCGGAGTACGTCTTCTCGAACGGCAACCATCAAGTGATTCTGTGCGAGCGGGGAATTCGCACCTTCGAGAGGGCGACACGCAATACGCTGGACATCTCGGCCGTTCCCGTCATCAAGCAGAGCAGTCACCTGCCGGTCATCGTCGATCCCAGTCACGCCACCGGTATCCGGGACTACATCCCGGCGGTGGCGAAAGCGGCCGTGGCGGCGGGGGCGGACGGGCTCATCATCGAGGTCCATCCGGCTCCGGAGAAGGCGCTGTGCGACGGCGAGCAGAGCCTCTTCCTCGAGGGTTTCACGAAGCTGATGGACGAGCTGAGACCGATCGCCGCCGCGGTGGGCCGGAGGATCGCACCCGCCCGCCACCCCGGGGGAGCACCCTCCGGCTGAGCTCCCCGAGTCCGTGCCGGCGTACCCTCCACGCCCGGCAATCCTTCTCCGTCCACGCCCGGCTGGCCTCCTCTTCTTACGGCCGGCCTCCTCCGGGCGCCCGACCTCCCTTCGGTCTCCGCGCCCGGGTCCGGTCTGGTCGGACATTTGGCTATTTGGTATAATGGCCAAATGATCGGAGGAAGCACGTGAAGGCACGGGAGAAAGCCCGATACGAGGCCCGCGCGGCGATCATCAAGGCGATGGGCCACCCCACCCGGCTCTTCATCGTCGAGGAGCTGTCCCGGGGGGAGCGGTGCGTACTCGACCTCACGAAGATGGTCGGGGCGGACGTCTCGACGATCTCGAAGCACCTTTCGGTTCTCAAGAACGCCGGCATCGTCCGGGACGAGAAACGTGGTTCCCAGGTCTTCTACTCGCTCCTCGTCCCCTGCGTGCTGAACTTCTTCTCCTGTGTGGAGTCCGTGCTGGAGTCCCGTGCGAGGGGGCAGGCGGAGTTGACGAAGTGATCCTCGCCCCTCTCCGGCACCGGCGACGGGCCTTCGTGTCCCGCCTGGGTCTCTCACCCGGCGCGGCGAGCCGTTGCCGCAGCAGAGGCTGGCGAGAGATGCATGCCGGGAGCCAAGAGCCGGCATGAGCTGGAAGAGCGAATGGAAGCCCCTCGTCGCCGTCGTCGCGGTCTTTCTCGTCTGCTTCTGGCTTCCGGTGGAGAACGCCCGATTCGACAGCGCCCTTCGCGAGTCGCTCCACCTCGTGAGGTGGTACGCCCGGGAGCACGTCCTTCTCTGCCTCGTTCCGGCCTTCTTCATCGCGGGCGCCATCGCGACGTTCGTGAGCCGGGCGTCGGTCATGCGGTCCCTGGGCGCGAAGGCCCACAAGGTCCTCGCCTACGGCGTCGCCTCGGTCTCCGGCACCATCCTCGCCGTCTGCTCCTGCACCGTGCTTCCGCTCTTCGCAGGCATCTACCGGCGCGGCGCGGGGCTCGGCCCGGCCACCGCGTTTCTCTACTCCGGTCCGGCCATCAACGTTCTCGCCATCATCCTGACGGCGCGGATTCTGGGTTTCGAGCTCGGCGTAGCACGCGCCCTCGGCGCCGTGGTGTTCGGTGTCGTCATCGGGCTTCTCATGCACGTCCTCTTCCGAGGCGATGCCGATGGGTGCGCGGGCGATGCCGGGGTCGACCCGGACGCCGCGCCGTCCCGGAGCCTCGGGCAAGACGCCCTCTACTTCGCGTCCATGGTCGGCATTCTGATCTTCGCCAACTGGGCGCCGCCGGCCGAGCCCGCGGGACTCTGGAGCGCGATCCATTCCGCGCGCTGGATCCTCACCGGCGCCTGCGGTGCGGGGCTCGGCATCATTCTGGCAGCCTGGTTCCGTGCGCCCCGGTGGCCCGTCGCGGCCTCCGCCGCTCTCGTTCTGGGGCTGGCGCTCCTCTTCCCCCGAGTTCCGATGGTTCCCTTCGCGGGCGCGATCGTCGCGCTTTCCGTGCTCACGAGCAGCGCGGAGGGAGAGCTCCGGGAGTGGTTCGACTCGTCCTGGGGCTTCGCGAAGCAGATACTGCCCCTTCTCCTCCTCGGGGTTCTCGCGGCGGGCGCCCTCCTGGGGCGCCCGGGTCACGAGGGCCTCGTTCCGGGCGAGTGGGTGAGCGCCGCGGTGGGCGGGAACTCCGTCCGCGCGAACCTCTTCGCTTCCGTGGCCGGAGCGTTCATGTACTTTGCCACCTTGACCGAGGTCCCGATCGTTCAAGGGCTCCTGGGAAGCGGAATGGGAAAGGGGCCCGCGCTCGCGCTGCTTCTCGCCGGCCCCGCACTCAGTCTGCCCAACATGCTCGTCATTCGAAGCGTTCTCGGGACGAGGAGGACCCTGGCCTACATCTCCCTGGTCGTCGTCATGGCGACGGTGAGCGGGATTCTCTACGGTTGGCTTGTCGAATAGGAGAACCGGATGAAGACGATTCAGATCCTGGGCACCGGTTGCCCGAAGTGCACCAAGCTCGCGGAGAACGCCGAGGCCGCGGCGGAAGCTCTCGGCATCGAGTACGAGCTCGTGAAGATCAGCGACCTGAACGAGATGGCCCGCATGGGCGTGATGGTGACCCCGGGGCTCGCCATCGACGGGCAGCTCAAGAGCAGTGGCAGACTGCTCTCAATCGAAGAGATTCGGAACCTGCTCTAAGCAAGCTCGGCCGCCGAGGAAGCTGCATCCGGTGAGCGTCCCGGGGGCCGAGAGAGGAGAACTCGTTTGACCAGGAGAATCGTCATCGGGGCCGGCGCGGTCCTCGTCTTCGTGGCCGCGTTCCTCTTGAAGGAGTCGCGGAACGCGACCTCCGAAGCGGATACCGACCCGGCGTCCGCGCCGGTGACCGAGAGGCCCCTTCCCCGGCTCGTGGATCTCGGCTCCGACAAGTGCATTCCATGCAAGAAGATGGCTCCGATATTGGAGGGGCTCTCGAAAGAGTACCGGGGCTCTCTGATCGTCGAGGTGCTCGATGTCCGGAAGGACCCAGCGCTGGGACAGAAGTGGGGAATCCGCGTGATTCCCACCCAGATCTTCCTCGACGCCTCGGGCGAGGAGCGCTTCCGTCACGAGGGGTTCATGGGCCGGGAGGCCATTCTCGGGAAGTGGAAGGAGCTCGGCGTCGAGCTCCGTCCCTCCGGACCCGGGGCGGGATCGTGATCGATGGATAGTCTCTTCTCGACTCTCACCGAAGCCGTCCACGGCTCGGCGCCCCTCGCCGTGAGCGCGGCGGTGGTCTGGGGCATCCTCAGCATCCTTCTGAGTCCCTGTCACCTGGCGAGCATCCCGCTCGTGGTGGCCTTCATCGGCCAGCAGGGGCCGTCATCCGGGAAACGGGCATTCACCATTGCGCTCGTCTTCGCCGTGGGAATCCTGATCACCATCGGCATCATCGGGGGAATCACCGCGGGCCTCGGGCGAATGCTCGGCGATGTCGGCGGCACCGTGAACTACGGCCTCGCTCTCATCTTCCTCCTTCTGGGACTCCACTTCCTCGGCGTGGTGCCGCTTCCCTGGACCCGAGGAGGTCCGTCGAGCCCACACCGGAAGGGCCTTCTCGGAGCGCTGCTCCTCGGCCTGCTCTTCGGCCTCGGAGTCGGTCCGTGCACGTTCGCCTACATGGCCCCGATGCTCGGCGTCACGCTCAAGGTCGCCTCGGCGAGCTGGATCTACGGCGTCGCCCTGCTGCTCGCCTACGGCATCGGCCACTGGTGATCGTCGTGGCCGGCACCTCGGCCCAGCTCGTCCAGCGCACCCTCCACTGGCACGAGGGCTCCCGCGGCGCCGTCATCCTTCGACAGGCCTGCGGAGTGCTCGTCATCCTCGGGGGCGCCTACTTGGTCTACACCGCACCGTAGAGAGTCTCGCCGGCCATACCCAGCCCGTGCCGGTGATCGGGCCCGAGACGGACGCGGGGGGCCGGCGGTCGGCGCACGCGCGGGAACGGGGTGAGCACGGCGATTCCTCGAGGGACGTCCGGTGAACCGTGCGGGTCCTGCGCCTTCGGGAATCGTCTACCGCGTCACCACGATCTTATCCGTGGCCAGCGGAACGCCATCGACGCGGAGAGCCACGAAGTACACGCCGGCCGGCACGAGGGCGCCGCGGTCGTCGCCCCGATTCCAGGTCACGGTCGCCGGCTCGCCCCACGTCTGCCCGCGGAAGAGCTCCCGGACGAGCTGCCCTGCCACTCCGTAGACCGCGAGGTCCCCGGAGCGACCACTCGGAACCCGGATCTGAAAGCGGGTCGTCTGGCGGACCGGATTCGGCCCCAGCGATATGAGGTGTTTCCCGTCCCGGGGAAGCCCTTCCGGGACGCCGACCGCTCTCTGGGCGAACGTGAAGGTCCCCACGACGTTGTTCTCGGCAAAGGGTCCGTCGTTCTTCTCGAAGATGGGAACCGGCGGATCGGTCGGCTCGTTCGGGGACCCGTAGGACTCCCCGCTGTCGGTGCCGGCGTCGTACACGACGAGGTCGACGATGAGCTGGGGAATCCATGCACCGTTCTCGCGCAGACTCAGACCCGAGACGCCGACGAACCAGTCGGGGCTCGGAGCGAGCATGCAGACCAGGGTCACGAGGGGGAACGCCTCGTCGACGTCGAAGGTCATCGCGACGGACCCCGGCGAGGGATTGATCCCTCCGCCGGAGAGGACCGCGTCGGCCGTTCCCGCGGTGATCGCGGCCTGAACCTCCTGGGTCAACACGGTCTTGGAGCCCAGCTCCGCCATTCTCTTGATGCCCAGGCTGGCCAGCTCGCCCTCGTTCCAGAACGAGACCAGATCCGAGTGCGTCCCGCCAATGAGACCGGAGAAGTGCGGGCTGGGCGGGAAGTCGATGGGGTGGGTCTCCTCGCTCCACGTGGCCCGGAAGGTGACCTCGTACTCCGTTGTTTCCGCGGAGAGGACGCTCGGCCGGGCGGCATCCAGCAGTCCGCCCAGTAAGATGGCCACCAGGATGTAGCGACCGGCGGGGCTCGACGGGTTCATCACTCCTCCTCGGGGTGGAAGTGTCGGGGAAACGTCGGCGTGGATCCGACTGTGTCGTTAGTATGCCGTTCGACGGGGACGTGTGACCGACGGTCCCGTGGCACGGACTGCCCGTCGATTCGGGATCCTCGGGCAGGGAAGGCCATCATGTCACATCGGGGGGGAGGCCGAGGAGAGTGAGCTCGGTCCGGCCTACGGCCCTCGCTCCGGTCTCGCCCGCAGGTCGATCTCCCCTTCCCCGCCGTCGACCCCGATCGAGATGGCGGCCGCATGAATCGGGAATCCGATCCGAGGCTGTCCCCTGGACGCCCCTCCTACCTCGGGTCGCCCACGTAGACGAAAGGGGCCCAGTAGTAGGGGTGTGGGTGGGATCGGCGAATTGTCCGGCGTGCCTCCGTGAAGGCACTGAGTTTCTCGGATTCCGGGCGGCGCAAGATCCCCTGGTAGAAGGCGGCCATCAGCTCGGCGGTTGTCTCGTCATCGACGCGCCAAAGGCTGGCGACCACCGATGGTGCCCCCGCATACATGAAGCCCCACGGCAGCGCGAGGATGCTCCCCCCGCTCCTCACCCCGCGTCTTGAATCGCAGGCCGAGAGCACGACGAGTTCGCATTCCTTCAATCTGCCGCGCCACTGGCGAATCAGATCATCCAGGCGAAGAAAACCGATGTCCTCCAACGTCGGCTCTGCCGGTTGAGTCAGTGCGAGACTGGCGTCATACGGCCGTCTGACCGACCCGAGGAGGCCATGGGTCGCGATGTGAAGAAACCGGATTCCTTCGATCCCCGAGATCAGGTTCGGCAGTGTTGCTTCCTCGCCGATGAGAACCCGGCAGGTTCCCCCGGCCGCCCGGATCTCGGCCGCGATCTGTCCAGCCTCTCGTTCGCTTCCGGGGAGAGGAAGAAGACGCCAGCCGTGAAGGCGGACCTGGTCGAGGGCACTCACCTGAGCCGTTGCGGCGTCTGATCCGCGTTCGTTCAGCGTCGCCAGCACCACATCTGTGGTGTCCGGGACGGCAGGTGCGAGCGCTCGATCCAAAGTCGGATTGGCGAGCACGACGGCGGACGGCGAAGCGTCGGGCGACTTCATCGCACGCTGAGCATACCCGGCCTTTCGTCGATTCAGATAGAGGCTGGCCGAGGGCGCATACGCGATCTCCGGTCCTTCGTCCATCCAGAAACGGGCGGTGGCGAGAGAGTCGTATCGAGATTCTCCCGTTTCGGAGGACGCGTCGGGCCCGGACAAGGCCAGTGCCTCGAAGGGAATCTCGGCGAGGGGCCCATCGGGCAGGAGGACGATCCGGTCGCAGCCCAGGACCCGGCGATGAAGATCCCCGGGAACGAGACGGGTGAAGAGCGCCTGGGCATCGGACAGGAATCCCGGGCGGTTGCTCGACAGGTGGTCGCGGAGATTCTGGACCGAGTCGGCCAGGTCCTTCACTTCGGCCTGTCCTTCGGCGAGGATCCATCCCTGGACGGTCATGTCCTCTCCCGCCGCAGTGACCAACAGCACAACCGCGCGGGGAGACCAAACATAGGACATGAGGATCTCGCCCGGCTCCAGCGCCGCCTGAATTTCCCCGACGGTGGCCGCGTTTGCATCCGGCCAGAACTCCTTGAGCTCGGCCAGCACGAGCGACCGAGCATCCCGCAGATGTCCGCGGGCTCGTTCGACGGCCTCCATATGTTCTTCGATCAGAAGAACCTTCTCCTCGGGCTCCAGATCCTCTCGCCGCCGTGTCGCGTGGAGCCTCCTTTCGCTCGCATGGAGCGTGACGCGGCAGTTGTCCTCCGCCGCGAGGTAGCGCTCCAAGGTGATCTCAGTCTCAGGAGATCGGATCGTGCGGGCCTGAGCCACGAGATCGCGGTCGCTGCGGGCCAGCAGGTCGAGGAGAGCCCGAGCGCGCCCCCGCTCGGCCGCCTGCATCGCCTCCCGGGGGCGATCGAGCTCCAAGAGAACACGGGCATGAGACGATGCGATGTCCGAGAGCAGGAGGGTGCCGGCGTACGCGGCCCGAGCGCGCTCGTCCCCGATCACGCCTCCGCGGTGACTCTCGGCAATCGACAGGGCCTCACCGAGGAGCCGGTCGGCTTGGTGTCTGTCTCCGGCGTCGTCAAGAAGCAGCGCGAGATCGAAGAGGGCGGCGGCCACTCGCGGGTGATCCTCACCGAGAACCCGCCGGTCCATCGCCAGGGCCTCGCGGAGAGGGGCCTCCGCCGCCGCGAGCTCGCCCCGACGATGGAGCAACACTCCGATGTTCCGCAAAGTCGCGGCAATGCTCGAATGTGCAGCGCCCAAGGTCTTGCGGCGAATGGTCAACGCCTCCCGCAGCAGTTCCTCGGCCTCCCCATACTTCTCACGGAGTACCAGGAGGGAGCCCAGATTGTTCAGACTGAAGGCCAGACTCGGGTTTTCGTTTCCGAGGAGCCTGCGACGCATGACCATCGCGCTCCGGAGGCAAGACTCAGCCTGAGCGTAGTCACCTTGGTCCTGGAGCAGGCTCCCCAAGCTGGAGAGCGACCTTGCCACGGCGGGATGCTCCTCACCGAAGAAATTGCGGCGCAGGTCAAGCGACTCGCGCAGACAGGACTCCGCCGCCACATAGTCTCCCTTCGCGCGGAGCAGGACCCCCAGGTTGTGCAGGAAGGCGTGCAAGTACGCAGAACTGCTCGCGTCGTCACCTCGACACAGCGCGATCGCTTCCCGATAGAGGGGTTCCGCGGCCGCGATCTCTCCCCTTTCACGGTACAGGAGAGCCAGGTTGCTCAGGGTCGCGGCGACTTTCGGGTGGCGGCCACCGTAGCATCTCCTCTGGAGGGACAGCGCTTCCTGCAGAACGGGTAGCGCCTCGCCGTGTTTCTTGCTGCCTCGAAGCATACACCCGAGATTGGCCAGCGCATCGGCCAGGGCGGGATGATCGTCGCGCCGGAGCTCGCGGTGGATGTCGATGGCGTCGCGAAGAAGACGCTCGGAACCGAGGTAGTCCTCCCGACCGAACGGCACGCAGACCATTTCATTGAGCGTGACCGCCACCGTCGGGTGCAGATCGCCGAGGAGCTCTCGCTGCATCGCGAGTGCTCGCTGAAAGAGGGACTCCGCTTCCGCGTACTCCGCCTCGAGACAGAGGAGCGACCCGAGAGTGGACATGCTGGCCGCGACGTCCGGGTGGGTCTCTCCTAGATGTCTTCGTCGCAGCAGGAGCTGCCGGCGCAGTCGCTCGATCGCCGCATCGTACTTGCCCTCGTTCCGAAGCTCATCGACTTCGGAATCGACCCGGTCCGCCTCGGCCATGGCCGATTGGGCCTCCGGCGTCAGCTCGGCAATCTGCCGAAGCGTCTCTACCAGCCAGCGCGCGCTGGTGGTCTCCCATAACGACCCTGTCGGCGCAGTTCCGAGATCTCCTCCGTCAGGGCGGCCACCCTCGTCGAATCGGTGGGGTCGAGGGCCGGAACCGAATCGGACGGGTCCGGGTGGGGTGAGTCGGGCGACGGGGCGGGCTGCGCCACGGCCTGGGGAATCGCGCAGCCGATCAAGCCGAGTACCAGGCAGCTCGTCAGAGCCCCGCGCCACGGGCGATCGGTCCGTCCTCCATCCGCGAGGACACCCTCGCGGCTGATCGAGATGTCCATCGGAGACTCCCCCCTCGATCCGGTGTGGGCTCCGCTATTGGCTTCCCCTCGGGACCGTCATATTACACCTCTGCGTCATCCGCGGATGATTTCTCCCGTTCCCACGCGACGGTTCTCGACGTCCCAGCGGCCGGTCGATCCACGGCCGATCGGATGCGTCCGGCATTGCGCCGCACGTACATCCCCGGGCGCGGGCGCACCTGCAGCGATTCTCCGGAGGGCGGCATCTGGGTTGTGAGATGGGAAGAAACCCACCCCGTCGTCGAGGTGGCGTCTCAAACCGGGAGCCCGGACTCGAGGTGAGGATCGCTCCCGAGGAGGAGCTGTCATGTGCTCCAGATTGCATGGGCCTTTCAGGTCCGGACACGCCGGGCTTCCGGCGCTTGGCTGCATCCTGCTCGCCCTCACCCTACTCCTGACTCCCACCCCGAGCTCGAGTCTTCAGCCGGCGGCGAGCCGGCTCCTCGAAACGGCCCCCCGTCACCCGGAGCCCACCCTCGCGGTCCCCGGCGGCCGGGTCGACGAGAGAACCGGCGTGGTCCGGAGCCTTTTCGGATTCAACTACGCGCCCGCGCCCGGCTCTCCGAAAATGATGGCGCAGGAGTACCTGCGGGAGGCGGCATTCGACATCGGAAGCTCCGCCGACCGGGACCGCTTCGAAGGCCCGGAGGACATCGAGTGGGTGAGAACCCGTGAAGGCCTCGGGACGCACCACGTCCAGTTTCGGCAGACGTATCAGGGGGTCCCTGTCTATGGCTCCGAGATCGTCGTGAGTCTCCACGATGCGCGCGGGGTCGTCACCGCCCTCACGTCCGAGTACAAGCCGGGGATCGAGCTCGCGACCAACGTGCCCGCGCTGGCTCCGGACGCCGCAGAGCAGTTCGCAGTCGCCCACTTGAGCCCGGACGGAACGGTGTCTTTCGGGCCGTTCTCGGAACTCGTCGTCCACTCGAGCGAAGGGGCGCACCGTTTGGCCTATCGGGTCACCTTCGTCCTCGCGGATCCGCGCGGTGACTGGGAAGTATTCGTCGACGCGCACACGGGGGAGCTGTTCTCTGTGCGAGACCGCATGGCGTACGCGGAGGCGGACGGATCCGGGCTCGTCTTTCATCCGGACCCCATCACGACGGGCGAGGTTCCGTACGGCACACCGGGGTATGTCGACAACGGCGACTCGACGTCGCCTGAGCTGGACTCGGAACGCATCTGCCTGCCGCTCTTCGACATCTGGCACCTACCTTCCGGCGACTACCGACTCACGGGTCGTTACACGGCCATCTTCGACTTCCCGGGAGCGGATGGAGCACCGTTCGTGGACACTCCCCCCGCCTCCGGCTTTGACCGTGCCGACCCCGACTCCTTCAACTGGACGCGCGACGAGCTGGGATTCGAGGCGGCCACGGTCTACGCGCACATCACCTTGGTCCAGCACTGGCTGCAAGTCTTGGGTTTCGACGACGTGAACAACATGCTGGATCCGGCGGATCCGCACGGGTTGGCGGGTTGGCCCAACCCTGACAATTCCATGTACTCGCCGACGGTCGATGCCTTCGCGTTCGGCCAGGGAGGAGTGGATGACGGCGAAGACGCCGGGGTCATCGCGCACGAGTACGGTCACGCGATTCAGGAAGCCCAGGTACCGGGATGGGGACGTTTTCACGAGGGTGCCGCCATGGGCGAGGGCTTCGGGGACTATCTGGCCGGAAGCTATGCGGCCTCCATCGGCACCTACCTGGAGAACTGGGTCATGAAGTGGGACGGCCCCTTCTGGTCCGGCATGCCCGGTGGACGCCGCCTCGACTCGGCCAAATCGTATCCCGACAGCCTCGTATTCGAGCCGCACGACGACGGTGAGATCTGGTCCGCCTGCCTGTGGGAGATCCGCGGGATTCTCGGGAGGAAGAAGACGGACACGATCGTGGTCCAGTCACACTTCTACCTCACGCCGGGGGCGACGTTTCGAGACGGCGCCCTCGCCCTGATCCAGGCCGACCAGGACGTCTACGGCGGCGCCAACGAGATGCTGATCCGAGGGATCTTCGAGGCCCGGGGCATTCTCACGCCGACTCCCTTCCGGATCGCCGAAGAGATCTGGAGTGCTCCCGACCTTCTTCAGCCCGCCGTGAGCTTTGGGCGAAGCCCGAAGCTGGCCCCGGATGAGCCTCTCATGGGACGTTACCTCCTGACCACCTGGACGGATGACGGGCTCGATGTGAACTCGTTCGCGCAGAGAGCGCATGCTTCCGGAGGCCCTGCGGGTGACATCGTGAACTTGGGAGCGATCTATGATCCGGATGTTGCCTTTGCACCACTGCAGCCCGTAGAGCCCGTCGCGCCCCAGCGTCCGTCGTTCCTGGTGGTCGGTGCGATGATGCACGAAGATCCGTAAGAGCAGTCGGATGTCGTGGGGATCCAGGTGCGGAGCGACCCTGACGGCGGCCAGCTCGCCCTATTCGATACGGCGACCCCGAATCTCAGCGAGGACCTGCCCGCGGTGGACGCCGTCAATGCCTCCTACCTCGTCGTTTTCATGAGCTCGAACGTCGGCGGGAACGGGGGGCACTGGCTGAACGGACTGGTGGTGGATGCTTCGACCGAACCCGCGACCGTAAACGCCGTCGCCCCTGGCCTCTTCACCCCGGCATTCGATCCACCGTCTCAAGGCAATCACGCCGTGGGGGCTGGATACGATCCCGACACGGGGGCGGGTCTGTTTCTCGTGGCGTGGGAGGACCACGACCCGAACGGTGGCCTCGCCAACACTCTCATCCGTGCCCGGTTGATCACCGCAGCGGGGGCGGCGGGCGGACCCGTAGTGAACATCGCGGCCCCGGATCCCGACAATCCCGTGCACTCGTTGCCGGCGGTCGCGTTCGACGGCACCAGCTTCCTCGTCGTGTGGCACGAATTCAACGACTGGGGATCGTTGATCAACGGTCGCTTCGTCGACGCTCGCACAGGTGCGCCCGGTGCTCCATTCATCATATCGTCGCTGCATCGCTGGCAGGCGGGCA
This sequence comes from bacterium, assembly GCA_025774805.1. Classification (GTDB taxonomy): domain Bacteria; phylum ARS69; class ARS69; order ARS69; family ARS69; genus JALGZR01. Next base: position 2,581 of record JALGZR010000082.1, on the reverse strand, counting down.
TGACCGTCGACGTGGCCTTCGCCGGCGAGCAGTACCTGGTCCTTTGGGAAGACTGGTGGGATGCCAACATCTACGGGATCCGGTTCACGCCGGACCGTGCCTTTTCGGACCCGGATCCAATTCCGATCGCAGCCACCGATGAATTGGAATCGAACCCGAGCGTTACCCAGGTAGGGGGTGACGTCCAGTCGTATCGCGGACAAAGCTTCTTCGTAGCCTGGAGTCAGTCCTCTCCCACAGGACTCTGGGACGTCTACGGTACGTTCGTGCCGGAGATGGTGACTCCGGTCCTTCCCCCCGTGGAACGGCCGCTCGCCGTGGTCGTCCAGGCTCCATCCGACACGACGGCGGCGCCCGACAGCCCGCTCACGCTCGGCTTTCTCGTCGCGAATGACGGCGAGCACAAGGACGCGTACCACTTCGGGCTCTTGCAGACCGAGACGTGGCCGGCGGCGGTCTTAACCTGCGTGGAGACGGTCGAGCCGGCGACCGGCGAGCTCGTACTCGTCGAGGTGCAGGTACCCCCCGACGTGGCCGAAGGCGATTCGAATCTCTTCACCTTGGTGGCCACCTCGGTGCTGGATCCCACGGTGGCCGGACTTTCGCAGGTCGAGGCCGTGATCGGGGATTCGCCGCTGCCGCCGGCTTCGATCACCTGTGACTCTTGGACTTTCGAACGTGTCGACACGACCGGGGACGTCGGCGAGCACGTCTCGCTGGTCCTCGAGGCCGAGGATCCCCACATTGTCTACTACGATCGGACGAACACCGCCCTCAAGTACACCTACCGAAACGAGACAGGGTGGCACTCGGAAATCGTGGACAACGTGGGAGACGTGGGCTTGTACGGTTCGCTCGTGCTGAACGGATCCGGCAACCCGTACGTCAGCTACTACGACAACTCGGTCGGCGATCTGAAGTACGCGCACTGGGACGGAGCGAGCTGGCAGATCGAGGTCGTCGACAGCACGGGGAATGTCGGTACCTTCACGTCAATCGAGTTGGACGCTCAGGGCGATCCCCACATCAGCTACCGCGACCACACGAACCGCAAGCTCAAGTACGCACGCAAGATCGAGAGCGCCTGGGAATTCGCCACGCTGGACGACGCTTCCGACGAGACGATTCTCGAGCTCGACGCCAATGACTTCCCCCACATCGTCTACAGCGAGGGTCTCGAGGTTCGATATGCGCGCTGGGACGGGACCACCTGGACTATCGAGCCCGTCGTCAGCGAGGGGCTGGGGGGCAAGGCCTTTGTGCTCGACGCTCAGGGTGATCCCCACATCGCCTACCCGAACAACTTCCATCGTGTCCGCTACGTATCCAAGACCGGCGATACCTGGAACCCGGTCGAATCCGTGGACGATGGCGGCGATGCCACGTCGCATCTCGCACTCGCCCTGGACGAGTTCGGCCGGCCGTACGTGTGCTATGCGGACACGACAGACACTCTGAACTACGCCTTCAAGCAAGACCCGGCTTGGCAGATCGAGATCATCGACAAACCCGTCGGGGCGGCGTGGTACGTCTCCCTCGCGCTGGCGAGCGAGATGCCCGTCGTCGCCTACCATAGCGAGGGGGCGTCCGACGACCTCCTGGTGACGAGCTGTGGGTCTGAAGGCACGAATGTCGCTCTGGCTCTCTCGATCCCGGCGAAATTGGATCTTCTTCCGAACACGCTGAACCCGTTCGGCGTGAGGACGACCCTACGCTACGAGCTTCCCGTCCCGAATCGAGTGAATCTCAGTATTTACGACGTGACCGGCCGTTTGGTCCGGGTCCTCGTCGACGGTCGGCTCCAGGACGCCGGGAGACACAGTGTCGTGTGGGACGGGCGGGACGCTCGGGGAAGACGTGTGGCCTCGGGTGTCTACTTCTCCCGTATGGAGGCCGATCGATTCAGCAAGACGCTCCGGGTGGTCCACTTGCGGTGACCCGTGATCAAGGGAGGTGACAAGACGACGATCGACGTCCCTCGATTCCTGGCCATGATCAAGCGCGGAGGCGGTCTTCACGGCCGCCTCTCGCCTCGGGGGCACCTCACGTGACGAACTGCGGGACGAGGGCGGAATCGCGCAGTTTCCCGGGGAATCAATGGAATCCCGTTGATTCCCCGGATTCGGAGCGATAGCGTTTGACCTCCAGTGGCCGGGTGTCGGGTGGGTCGTAGGTCGGGACGGGTGCAGCGGCCCTGACGATGGCGGCATCTTCGGAACGGTTGTGGTACCTCGGGTGAGCCATGTCCTCCAAGGGCGGAGTCATCGAGTCCGCGCGAAACGGACAGAGCTGGGCGAGCGACGAGATCATGCGACTGATCCGGGAGCTCGCGCGGTACGTGTGCGGAGGAAGATCGATCCCGGGAGCTCCGGAGATCGACTGGGAGGATCTGGCGCAGGAGGCCAGCCGCCGCTTCTTCCAAAAGGGAATTCATCAGTATCAGGGGACGGGATCGGAAAGAGCTTATCCCAGATCCACGGGTAAGAGCGCGCCGAGCACGGCTCATGTGATTCTACGCCCCTTCATTGCCATGTGAGGGATGTTCTTTTGTCGAGAAGGGGATCGATTCCGATCGGTGTTG
>JALGZR010000081.1 GCA_025774805.1 bacterium | reverse complement strand
TGCGCAGCTACCGGAGAATCGTCCTCGAGCCCCGGTTCATGTGCCAGGAATGTGGTCGGGTGGCGTCCGACCGGAAGTACCTGTGCGAGCCCACCCGCCTCTCGGGGGAGGACTGACTCCTTCCTCCCGGGATCCCGACGATCGATGGAGGGCTTCCGATGAGATCGCGATTGCGGACGCGAAGGCGTCCCGGTGCGGGCGCTCGGGGGAGAACGCGACCGTCGTGGTCCGCCCTCGTGGCTCTGGCTCTCGGGCCGGTTCTCACGGGCGGCGACGCGGCCCGGTCGGCGGATCCTCCGATGCGATTCGCCGCGGCCCCGCGCGTCGTCGCCATCGGCGATCTGCACGGAGATCTCGATGCGACGCGCCGGGCGTTGCGGCTGGCCGGAGCGATCGACGAGGGGGACGGCTGGGTCGGCGGGAGTCTCGTCCTCGTGCAGCTCGGGGACCAGCTCGACCGGGGGGACGACGAACAGGAAGTGCTCGATCGGGGACCAGCTCGACCGGGGGGACGACGAACAGGAAGTGCTCGATCTCTTCGAGCGCCTGGCGCGGGAGGCGAGTGCGGCCGGCGGCGCGGTTCACGCCCTGAACGGAAACCACGAGGTCATGAACGGCGCGCTCGATCTGCGCTACGTGACGGAGGGCGGCTTTGCGGACTTCGAGGACGCGGTCGGTGTCGACTCGACCGACTCGACGATCGCGCGGCATCCGCCGGAGCGGCGGTCCCGTGTCGCGGCGTTTCGCCCGGGCGGGCGCTACGGTCGGATTCTGTCCGAACGGAACACCGTGATCCTGATCGGTGACAACGTGTTCGTGCACGGCGGCGTGCTTCTCGAGCACCTGGATTACGGTCTGGAACGGATGAACGCCGAGATCCGGACATGGCTCGCGGGTGAGGGGCCGGAGCCGGAGTGGATCCACGGGAGGGACAGCCTCGTCTGGACGCGCCGCTACTCGGACGAACCGGACCCGGAGAGCTGCGAAGAACTCGCCGCCGTTCTCGAGCGGCTCGAGGCCGTTCGAATGATCGTGGGGCACACCGTACACGAGGAGGGCATCACCTCCTACTGCGACGACCGCGTGTGGTGTGTCGACGTCGGAATGTCCGCGCACTACGGCGGGGAGCCTCAGGTCCTGGAGATCGTGGGGCAGACCGTTCGGGTGCTCCGGGAGGACCCCGCCACGGTCGGGGCCCACTGAGACCGACGCCCGTCGCCTCCTCCGTCGGCCCGGTCCGGCCCTGCGACTTCCCCTCTCCCGTGGTAGATTCCTCCCATGGAAGAGACCCTTCGCCGTCTTCTCGAGCAGGTGAAGGCCGGAGCGATCTCCCTGGACGAGGGGGTCGTTCGCCTTCGTGATCTCACCTTCGAGGACATCGGCTTCGCCCGCGTGGACCACCATCGCCGGCTGCGCCGCGGGTTCCCCGAGGTCGTCTTCGCCGAGGGCAAGACGGTCTCGCAGACGGTCGAGATCGCGGGGCGGCTCCTCGCCCACGGGGAGGACCTGCTCGTCACCCGCGCCGACGAGGCGACCGCGACCGCGCTGCTCGCCGCCCACCCGAAGGCGGAGCACAACGCCCTGGCCCGCACCGTCCGCTGGCGGGCGGAGAGGGCGGGACCCGGACGTCCCGGCATTCTCGTCATCTCGGCGGGAACGTCCGATCTTCCCGTGGCGGAGGAGGCGGTCGTGACCGCCGAGGCCTTCGGGAACGAGGTCGTGACGCTCTACGACGTCGGCGTGGCGGGAATCCACCGGCTGCTCGGTCAGAAGGAGGCCATCCAGGGCGCGCGCGTGCTGGTCGTCGTCGCGGGAATGGAGGGGGCGCTTCCGAGTGTCGTGGGCGGCCTCACGAGCCGGCCGGTGATCGCCGTGCCGACCTCCACCGGCTACGGCGCGAGCTTCGGCGGCCTCGCCGCGCTCCTCGCGATGCTGAACAGCTGCGCCTCGGGCGTGACCGTCGTCAACATTGACAACGGGTTCGGGGCGGGTGTCGCCGCCTCTCTCATCAACCGGCTCGTCGACTCCGAGGGCGAGGGAGAGAGCGGATGATCGCCCACTTCGATCCGGTCGAAGGGGCGTCGGGCGATCTCGTTCTCGCGGCACTGATCGACGCGGGTGCCTCCCTCGATTCGATCCGCACCGACCTCGCCACCCTTCCCCTTCCCTCGCTGCATCTCGAGGCTCCCGAGGTTCGGGTGCGCGCCCTTCGCGTGCGCCGACTCGAGGTGACCCTCCCCGACGAGCATCGTCACCGGCGGCTCGACGACGTGCTTGGCATCCTCGCCGCGGGCGAGCTGCCTCCCCGGGCGCTCGAGCGGGCCGAACGGGTCTTCCGCCGGCTGGCGGAAGCCGAGGCTCGCTGCCACGGCGTCGCGGTCGAAGAGATCCACTTCCACGAGGTGGGAGCGCTCGACTCGATCGTGGATATCGCGGGGACCGTTCTCGCCCTCGAGCATCTGGGCGTCGACGAGATCACTTACTCCCCACTGCACGTCGGTACCGGGCGAATCGACACGGCCCACGGCCCGCTGCCCGTGCCGGTTCCCGCCGTCGTGGAGCTGACGAAGGGCGTTCCGATCGTTCGTACGGACATCCCGACGGAGATCCTCACGCCGACGGGGGCGGCGCTGCTGACGACCCTCGGCCGTCCGATCGCTTCGGCTCCCTTCGTAGCCGAGTCGGTCGGGATCGCCGCCGGTCACCGGGAGTTCGAGGGGGGACCCAGCCTGCTGCGGGTCTCCATCGGGAAGGCGGTCGGACCGGAGGGCACCCCGACGGACGCGTGGCAGAGCGACGTGGTCGAGGTTCTCGAGACGAACCTCGACGACATGAACCCCGAGATCCTCCCGACGGTGCTGGAGAGGGCGCTCGAGGCGGGGGCGCTCGACGCGTTCCTGACCCCGATCGTGATGAAGAAGGGCCGACCCGGCCACCTCCTCACCGTCCTGGCCGAGCCGGCCCGCGCGGCCGAGCTCGCCGCCGTCCTCTTCCGGGAGACCTCGACCTTCGGGGTCCGCCGCCGGACCCAAACGCGCTGGATCCTGGTCCGGGAGAGTCGAGAGCTGGAGACCCCGTGGGGCCCGGTCCGGGTCAAGATCGGGCATCTCGGAGGAGGCGATCGCCGCGTCACGCCCGAGCACGACTCCCTGAGGGAGCTCGCCCGCACCCGTGGAGTCCCGCTCATGGAGCTCTACGACCACGTGAGCAATCATATTCGAACAATTGAATGGAAAGACATCTCCCCTGAAAGGGGCAGCCGGGACAGTTGAGTCATATTCATACGATCGAATATATATCTCGATTCCGCCAACCTTTCCGATGGGCCACACCGGCACCACGGGCGTCCGATCGCGGGTCGGCCCGGCCCCTGGCCGCCCTGCTGATCGTCGCCACCCTGATCGGCGGGTGTGCCGCCCTGCGCCCCTTGAGCGTGCAGACCGCCCAGACGGGCGAGACGGTGGTCCGGGTCGTTCGGTCGATCTCTCCGGCGGACCTGGCGGACCGGGTGTACGGGGATCCGGAGCTCGGCCCGGCCCTCGCGACGCTCGCGCGCGTGGCCCCGGACGCGTCGATCCCCCCGGGGACGGTGCTCGTCCTTCCACCCCGGGAGGAGCTCGAGGGGCGGCTCCGGGTCGAGAGGGCGACGGAGGAGCACTTCGAGCGGGGCCTGGCCGCCGCCGACGAGGGTCGATTCCGGGAGGCGGCGGACCTCTTTCGGAGGGCCCTCGACTCGGCGCCCCATCGACTCGACGTCCGCTACAACCTGGGGCTCGCGCTGATGCGGGCCGGGGATCTCCCGGAGGCCACGCCGCATCTGGAAGCGGTCGCCGCCGCACGTCCGATGGACGCGGAGTCCCGGTACGCCCTCGGCTCCCTGCTCCGGAAACGGCGGGCCTACGAACGGGCGCTGGCGGAGTTCCAGGCGGTCCTCGACCTGGAGCCCCGGCATCCGGCGGCGCAGTTCGCTCTGGCCCGGACGGTGCAAGATCTCGGTCGCGACCGGGAAGCCCGCCGGCAGTGGAAACGCTTTCTGCGGCGGTACCCCGACGATCCCCTCGTCCCCTCCGCCCAGCGCCACCTCGACCGGGTCGAAGAGCGGATCCGCGAAGGAACGGGAGGGTGATCACCCTCGAGGAGGTCGAGTGGGATCCGCCGGCGGCGGTCCGCGCCCAATCCACCGCTCGCGATCGTCGTCGGGCCCCGGCCGAGCCGGCGTCCCCGCCCCGGTCGGCCGCCGAGCCGCGGACCGAGTCGCGGACCGGGTCGCATCCCGGGTCGCCCCTGATCCAGATCCGGCATTTATATATTCGCAAAACCGAATATACATGTATCGTCGGACCCAATGGAGCCGGAAAGACCGTCCTTCTCCACCTTCTGGCCGGTTTACGGGCCCCTACGGCGGGGAAGATCACATTCGAGAATCCAGATAAATCTGAGGGCCCCCCCGCCCTCGGGCTCGTTTTCCAGAGCCCGGACGATCAGATCGTCGGGAGCACCGTCGAGCGGGACCTGGCGTTCGGGTTGGAGAACCGGGCTTTGCCCTCCCTCGAGATCCGGCGCCGGGTCGACCAGGCCCTCGAGTGGAGCGGTCTCGTCCCCGTCGCCCAGCGACCGCCCCACCTTCTGAGCGACGGCGAGAAGCAGCGGCTCGCCCTGGCCTCGGCCATGATTCTCGAGCCCTCACTCCTCCTGCTGGACGAGCCGACCGCCCGACTCGACCCGGAGGGGAGGCGTCGGTTCCTCGAGGAGGTCCGCCGGGAGCGGGAACGGACCGGGGCGACGGTCGTGCACGTGACCCACCGGTCCGAGCAGGTGATGACCGCGGACCGTGTCGTGGGCCTCCGCGGGGGCCGGGTCGTCTTCGTCGGGTCCCCCGGAGAGCTGCTCCGATCGCCGGAGACGGATCGACTCGGAATCCTCTGGTCGGGCCTGCACCGGTTCCGCCGGGAGGCGGGCGCGCGGGGCCTGAGCTTGCCCAACCCCGAGGGCGAGGGGTGGAACGACCCGGCCCCGTTGGTCGAGTCGATCGCGCGGACGCGGGGAGCCGGGCCGTGAGCGGGACCTCGGTCTCCTCGGCCCTCGTCCGGATGCGCGGCGTGCGCTGGATCGCCGACGACGGGATGCGGACCCGACGGGAGATCCTGTCCGGGGTCGATCTCTCGATCGAGTCCGGGGAGCGGGTCGGGCTCGTCGGACGCTCGGGGGCGGGGAAGACGACACTGGTCACGATCCTCGCCGGCCTCCTCGAGCCGTCCGCGGGAACGGTCACGTGGGGCGCGGCGGCGGGAGGTACCGGCCGGCCCGAACCCGGAAGCGGCGCGGCCCGCCAACCTCCCCCCGCCGTCGGATTGGTCTTCCAGGATCCGGAGCGGGGCTTCTTCGAGGAGAGCGTCCTCGAGGACGTGGCCTTCGGGCCCTCGAACGCCGGCTTCTCCGATAAGGAGGCGCGGACCCGGGCGCGGGAGGCCCTGCGCACGGTCGGCCTCGAGCCGGACACGTTCGGGCCGCGCGCTCCCGAGACGCTCTCCGGGGGAGAGGCGCGCCGCGCGGCGATCGCCGGCGTGCTCGCGTTCGGTCCGAGCCTCCTGGTGTTCGACGAGCCGTCGAGCGGTCTCGACGCCGAGGGACGCGACCGGCTTCGCGAGATCCTCGCGTCCCTTCACGAGCGGGGGATCGCCACGCTGCTCGTCTCGCACGATCTCCCGCTCGTGCTCGAGGAGTGCGACCGCGTGCTCGTGCTCGAGCAGGGGCGCGTCGCCTGGGAGGGCCCGCCGGCCGGGCTCGCGGAGGGTGCCCCCCGGTCGTGGCGCGAGGACATGGCGGCTCACGGGGGAGAGCTGGTCGCGCTCGCCGCCGCCCTGCGCGCGCGGGGTCTTCTCGCGGAGGACGTACCGCCGACGCCGGCCGCGATGGCGGAGGCGGTGATGCGCGGCTGAGACGCCGCGGCACCCGCGACGCCCACGGTCCGCCCTCGAGTTCGTGCGTACGGGCCGGGGTCAGGCGATCCGATCCGCCAGGAGCGAGAGGAAGAGTCCCACGTCGGTGACGACGCCGATCGCCTCCGAGCTTCCCCGGTCGGCCAGCTTCGTGGCGACGGCGGGGTTGATGTCCACGCACACGGTCCGAACCGACGACGGCAGCATGTTTCCGACGGCGATTCCGTGGAGCATCGTCGAGAGGATGAGGACCACGCTCGCGTCGCGCAGCACCTCCGCGTACGCATTCTGCGCCGCGTTCATGTCCGTGATGACTTCGGGGAGAGGCCCGTCGTCCCGCACGCTTCCCGCCAGAACGAAGGGAACCCGCTCCGTGACGCAGCGATGCATGATGCCCCGAGTCAGGATGCCCTGCTCGACCGCTGCGGTGATTCCGCCCGCGCGACGGATGACGTTGATCGCCCGTATGTGATTGCGGTGTCCGTCGGTGACCGTCTCGCCCGTCTCCGCGTGGACGCCGAGCGAGGTTCCGTAGAGCGCCCGCTCGATGTCGTGCACGGCGAGCGCGTTTCCGGAGAGAATCGCACCGACCTTTCCCGCGGAGATCAGGCGCTCCATCGGCTCCACCCCGCCCGTGTGCACGACGACGGGACCCGCCACGACGACGGTCCGCCCGTCGCGCTCCCCGGCCTCCGCGATGTCCGCCACGAGACGCTGGACGACGAGCTCGACCTGCTTCTCCGAAGAGACCTCGTTGGTCATGAAGCCGAAGTGGGCCCGGTCTCGCTCCTTGTCCGGCGGGTGGACCCGGATCCCGTCCCTTCCCACGACGACCCGCTGGCCCTTCCTCACGTCCCGGAGCTTCGTGCCGACGGCGCGATCCTCCTCCACGACGACGACGGTATCCATGCGCGGTCGCTCGATGGACACCCAAGAGTCGCCGAGGCGGATTTCCGTGGGATGATTGCTCGTGGAGTAGAAGTCTTCCGGAACGACGCCGTCGGCGGGCGCGGTCTCGGTGCGCGCCTCTTTCGGTTCGACGCGCGACGCCCCGAGCGGGAGGAGGTTCACCAGAAGCTCGTCCAGGACCTCGGTACTCGGAGCGGTGATGCGAAGCTCCACCGTCGAGACCTGATCGTTCGTGCGACCGATCTCGAAGTGGACGACTTCGTAGGTCGCCCCATCCTGCACGATGCGATCGAAGATCCGGGTCAGCTTGCCCGAGTCGATCAGATGACCCTCGGCCCGAATTCTCGCGCGGAGACTCATGACGGTACCTCAACCGTTCCTACATCCGCTGGATGATCGCCTCGCCGAAGCCGCTGCAGGAGACCTCGCTCACGTCCGATCGCCCGTCGCGGACCATGAGTCGCGCGAGATCGTACGTGACGTGGGCGTCCTGGATGGATCGCTCCATTCCCCTCAGAATGAGGTCCGCGGCTTCGTACCATCCCATGTGATTGAGCATCATCACCGCGGAGAGGATCAGGGAGCCGGGGTTCACCTTGTCCATGCCGGTGTACTTCGGGGCGGTTCCGTGAGTGGCCTCGAACAGAGCCACGTCGTCGGACATGTTCGCGCCCGGTCCCAATCCGAGGCCGCCCACGAGGGCGATCGCGGCGTCGGAGAGATAGTCACCGTTCAGGTTCGGCAGAGCCAGCACGCTGTACTCGTCGGGACGGGTTTGGATCTGCTGAAAGATCGAGTCGGCGATGCGGTCCTTCATGAGGATCTTGCCGCCGGGCATCTTGCCGTCGAAATCGTCCCAAAGCGCCTTCTCGGTGATGGTGCGGTCGCCGAACTCCTCCTGCGCGAGCTCGTAGCCCCACTTGCAGAACGACCCCTCGGTGAATTTCATGATGTTGCCCTTGTGCACCAGCGTGACCGACGGGAGATTCTGGGCGACCGCCCACTGGAGGGCCTTGCGGACGATTCGCTTCGTTCCGAACACGCTGATCGGCTTCACTCCGATGCCGCTGTCCGAACGGATCTCTCGGCCTTCCCTCTGCTTGATGAGATCGATGATCGCCCGGGCCGTATCGCTGCCGTTCTCGAAGTCGTAGCCGGCGTACACGTCCTCGGTGTTCTCACGGAAGATCACGAAGTTCACCTTGTCGGCGTATTTGTTCGGGGCGGGAACGCCCGCGAAGTAACGGATGGGGCGAACGCAGGCGAACAGCTCGAGATGCTGCCGAAAGCGGACGTTGATGGACCGGAACCGCTCGCACACGCCGTCGTCCTTTCCGCACTTCTCGCACTTGCCCGGCTTGTCCTGTTGGTGGGCGCAGTGCAGACAGACGTGTGTCTCCTCCCCGATGGGAGTCGTGAACGGACCCTTGATGGCGATTCGCAGATATCGAATGGCCTCCACCGTCTCGTCGGGAAACTCGCTGCCGTAGCGGCGCAATCCTTCCAGACCGGCGTAGAGAGGGCACCAGGCGATGGCGCGCCGGCCTCCGAACGCTTTCTCGACGGCCGTGTTCACGACCTTCTGCATCACCGGGGTAATATCCGTGCCGATGCCGTCGCCCCGAAGGACTCCGATGATCGGTCGATCGCCAATAGTCAGCTTTCCGTTCTCGGACTGGATCAGGTCGCCCTCGGGGACCTGGACTTCCTTGAACTGCATGGAGGTTCTTCCTGGTCGAGGAATGGGGTGGGTGGGCGGCGGACCGAAGCAAGATATGCGGCCCGGCCGGAAGAATCAACCGCCGCGATTCAGGTCCGCAGGTAGGAGGCCCCGTTCACGTCCACGATGCATCCCGTGAGGAACTCCGAGCCGGGAGCGGCCAGGAGCAGGACCGTCCAGGCCACCTCCTCCGGTTTCGCGACGCGGCCGAGGGGGCTCTCGTTTCTCAGGAAATCCCCTTGCGGCCCGGATAGCGTCTCGGCCGCCATGTCCGTCTCCACGAAGCCCGGGGCCACGGTGAACACGAAGATGGAGCTCCCGCCCAGAGACTTGGCGAGCGACTGACCCATCGCGTTCAGCCCCGCCTTGCTCGCGCCGTAGGCCGGTCCCTTCGGCTCCCCGCGAAAAGCGCCCCGCGAGGACACGTTCACGATGCGGCCGGCGCCGTTCTCCTTCATATGCTGCACGACGCAGTAGGTCAGGTTCGCGGGCCCGACGAGATTCGTGTTCAGAACCCGGTTCCAGGACTGCCGCCAGGCGTCGTAGGACACGGAGAGGATCGGGTGTTCCTCGTAGATGCCCGCGTTGTTCACGAGAACGTCGATTCTCCCCATCGCTCCGACGGCGGAGTCGACGAACTGGCGAACGGAATCGGAATTGCGCAGGTCGGCGGAGAGCTTCCGGTGGGGTCCCGAAGGAAGCGATCGCAGGGTCTCCTCTGCTCCGACGCCGTTCTCGTGGTAGTGAACGATGACCCCCGCCCCGTGCCGGGCGAAGAGCCGGGCCGTCGCCCGGCCGATTCCTCCCGACGCCCCGGTGACGATGACGTTCTGTCCGGCGAAGTCCAAGGTGCTCTCAGTCACGGATCATTCCTGTGGCTCGAGGGACATGCGGCGGAAACCGACTCCCGGACCCCGCGGGAAACGCGTGGACCCACGTCGGAGATCAGGCGAAGCCGATCCCCGGACGGTTCCGGTCGGCTCTTCCGGACGGGACCCGATCCACCCCCGGGCCGCCCCGGGGCACGCCGGGCCGCAGCGTACCACAGCCGGCGCGATTCGATCGCCCCGAACCGGGGGCGGGCCCTCACGAGGCCGGAATGAGCTCCCGTCCGCACGGTGGTCCCCCGGGCGCGAGAGCTCAGGGACGCCGGTCCTCGGGCACACACGCGCCCCGCCTCATCCTCCGTACTCCTGCTCGTAATCGGAGATCGCCGCCTCGACTACCCGTTCCGCCCGCTCTCGACCGTAGGGAGATCCGATCGAGATGGGGGCGGATTCGCCGGGCAGGATCTTGTAGGTGCTGAAATAATGACGAAGACGGTCCACGAGGGCGGGCGGCAGGTCCGAGACGTCCCGAACCGCCCCCCACATGTTGTCGTTCTCGAGGACCGCGATGATCTTGTCGTCGGCCTCACCGGCGTCCAGCATGGGAAGCCCGCCGACCACCCTCACCCCGAGTATGATCTCCGCCCGGGAAATCGGCCGCTCACTCACGACACAAACGTCCAGAGGGTCCCGATCGCCGAAGCGGGCGCCCTCCATGAGGGTACCGACACGCTCGCCGCAGTACGTGCGGGGAATGAACCCGTAGAGGGTCGGGGGCAGCGAGGACGTCGGCTGGGGACGATCCACCCGGAGATACCCGGTGGTCTTGTCGACCTCGTACTTCACGAGATCAAAGGGCGTGATCTCGATGTACGCGTGAACCAGAGAGGGGGGATCGGAACCCACCGCGAGGCCGTGCCAGGGATGGGGACGCCAACGGTAGAAGGGCTTCGGAAACGTCATACGTGAGGTCCCCGCAACGCTCGTAGCCCGGCCACCCGGAGCAGACTACCGACGGTCTAGAGGTCGTCCCACTTCTCGATTTCGTAGCGGTTTTCTTCGTCGGGCCCGCCGGAAGCCTCGAGCCGGTGCCAGTGAGCGATCTTCTCCTCGCCTTCGGACCAGCAGAGCAACACGGTCTCGGATCCCCGCTTTGCCGGGAAGTGCACGATACCTTTGTCCAGATCCCGCAGGAGATAACCCGATTCACCGACGTGGGTGAGCATCGCCTCGAACTCGTGGATTGCGCGATGATACTTGACCTTGAGACTCAGGTACTCCTGGAGATCGGAGTTCTCCGAGGAAACGGCTCGATCGCAGATCAGATCGAGAACGGAGAGTCGACTCTCCATCCGCTCGATCCGCTGGAGCGTCTCGCGCATCGCCGGCAGGATCTCCCGAAGATCGCGGATCGCAGAGTTGGCTTCCTGTAGCGTGAATACCCGAACATCCGCTTGGCTGGCCATGGTCCGCCTCCCGTGGCTGAGGAGGTTACCGGGGGGCTTTCACTAATGAGATGCGCCGGGGAACCAAAAGGTTCCCGGAAACCGGCAAGTATCTTTCCGAGGCTCCGCGAAGGGGAGGGAGGAAGGGCGGCGCGAAGCGAGAATACGCTCTTTCGAGCGGGCGCCCGACCGGAGCCCGCACGGCTTACCGGCCCGAGCGCTCGACCGGAGCCGGGCTCTCAGCCGGAGGAGGGGCGTCGATCTCCTTCGAACATCAGCTCTTGCATCACGCGCGCGTTGTCGGCGGCCTGGCCCGCATAACAATTGTTGAAAAAGATGAACGTGTACTCTGTTTTTGCGAGCGTGGACCGGATCTTCGCCACCCACTCCCGGAGCTGCTCCTTCGAGTAGAGGTAGTCGTATCGGTCCTTGGACGAACGGCCCCACCAGGCGTCCCGGTTGCGGCCGTGGAGTCGCACGTACGCCTGCCCGTTCGTGATCCGGTGGACCGGGGGCATGAGCCCCTCGAGATCGGGCTCGTCGACGGAGCAGAATCCGATCCGCCGATCTTCCAGAAAACGGAACACGGGAGGTCGATTCCAGTCGTCCCGACGGAACTCGGCGAAGAGCGGGATCTCGGGCAGGCGGCGACGTAGCTCGTTCAAGTGACGTCGACTTTCCTCCCGGTTGCGGAACGACCAGGGAAACTGGAGCAACAGTCCGGAGAATCGACCGGCATCCCGCAGCGGCTCGAGGGCGCGCAGGAACGGCTCGCAGATGGCGCCCCCTTTCCACTCCTCCGGATCGTGGGTCATCCCCTTGTAGCCCTTCACCACGAAACGAAACCCCTCCGGGGTTCGCCTCACCATCCGCTCGAACAGGGGGCGGTCCGGCATCCGGTAGTACGTGACGTTGATCTCGACCGCCGGGAAGCGTTCCGCGTAGAACGGGAGCATGTTCTCGTTCCGCGTGCCCGCGGGATAGAACGGACCGACCCAGTCGGGAAAGCTGTACCCCGAGGTGCCGACATAGACGCGGGAGGAATCGAGTGGTTTCATGGCTCGAGGATACACCGAACCGGGGCCCGGGAGACGAGCGACGGCGTTCCGAAGCGGCCGACCTTCCCGCTCCGCCCGCGGTCCCGTTCGGTCGTTCGCCGCGGAGGACTTCATGAGGATCGCCGCCCGAGCCGAGCGCGTGATCGCCCCGCCCATCGTCGCCTTCAAGGACACCCTGCGCGCGCTTTTGGCCCGGGGAGACGTGGTCGATCTCAGTCAGGCGGTGCCGTCCTATGCCCCTCCCGATCCGGCGCGGGAGGCCCTGGCCGCCGCGGCCGCGGATCCCGCCGCGGCGCGCTACACTCCCGACCCGGGGCTCCCCGCGTGTCGCGATGCGACCGCCACCTGGCTGACGCGCCGTCACGGAGCCCGCCTGGCCGCCGAAAACGTGCTCCTCACGCCGGGGGCGAACGCCGCCTTCCACTTCGCCGCGAACGTGCTCTTCGATCCGGGGGACCGGGTTCACCTCGTGTCGCCCTACTACTTCAACCACGCGATGTCCGTGGAGCTCCTCGGCGGTGAGGTCGGGGAGATCCGGCTGCCCCTCGACCGCTCGATCGAGAGCTGCCTCCGGGAGGGATTGCTCGACGTCGTGCCGGCGGGCGGAATCCTCGTCGTCGTGAATCCGAGCAATCCGACGGGGCACTGCCTCGAGCGGGCCGGGCTGGAGGCCCTGCTCGCGTGGGCGGCCGCGCGCTCGGTGTGTCTCGTCGTCGACGAGACCTACCTCGAGTTCTTTCCCGAGTCCCGGGCGCCCGCGACGCTGCTGGCCCTCGACGGGTGGGCGGATCACGCGATCGTGCTCGGCACGTTTTCCAAGTCCCTCGCCATGACCGGTTACCGTGTCGGGTTCGTTGCGGCCTCCGCGCGGGTGGTGGCGGAGGTCCTCAAGGTGCAGGACTCGGCCGCCGTCTGCGCGCCGCACCCGGGACAGCTCGCGGTGATCGCCGCGCTCGATTGGCCCGGTCTCGACGACTGGCTGGCACTCCATCGCTCCGAGATCGAGCGTCGTGTCGATGCGTTCACCTCGGAGCTCGGCGGCCGGCCGGGCCCCTTCGAGGTGGAGGCTCGAGGAGCGTTCTTCGCCTGGGTGCGCGCGACGCCCCGCACGTTCCGCGGCGCGCCCCCGACCGAGTCTCTCGACGCACCTCCGGACGCGACCTCCGGCCCGGTGACCGGTGACTCGACCGACTGGCGCCTCGCCTACCGGGTCGCGCGCGAGACGGGCGTCGTCTGCCTTCCCGGTTCCGCCTTCGGGAGGAACGAGCACGACCGCCTCCGCATCGCGGTCGGCAACGAGACTCCGGAGCGGTTGCGGGAGGCCGCGCGGCGGATGCAGGCGATGACGGTGGAGGGGTAGCCTGCATCTCTCCCCAGCCTCTGCCGCCGCCGCAGGGACCGGTGAGACATGCGGGTTAGTCGAACAGACGAGGAGCCCGGTCGCCGTAGCGGGCGCGCAGGCGACCCCACTCTCCCGGAGAGACGCGGACCTTGACCCGGATCCCGTCCTCGAGGGGGTGTTCGGTCACGATCTCGGCCACCGAACGGAGGCGCGCGAGGAGCTCTCCTTCCGAAGGGGGAACGATGCCGTCCGCTTCGATCCATCCACTGCGAAGCGGGCGCCGGATGGCCTCGGCGAGGGCGTCGATGCCGTCGCCGAAGAGGGCGCTCACGAGCACGGTCTCGGCATCGTTCTCGTACCGCCGTCTCAACCCCGTGAGCTCCTCCGCGCCGAGCAGATCGCATTTGTTGTAGACGATCACCTGCGGAACGTCCTGGGCGCCGATCTCCCGCAGAACCTCGGTGACCGACTGCCGGCGGGCGTCCGCCTCGGAGGACGAGGCGTCCACGACGTGCAGCAGCAGGTCGGCCTGGGACACCTCCGCCAGCGTGGCGCGGAACGACTCGACGAGCGAGTGCGGGAGCCGCCGCACGAAACCGACCGTATCGGTCAGAGTGGCGCGGAAGCCGGAACCCAGATTCAGGATGCGCGTGGTGGCGTCCAGAGTCTCGAACAGCCGATCTCCGCTCTCGATCGCGGAGTCGGTGAGGCGGTTCATCAGGCTGCTCTTCCCGGTGTTCGTGTAGCCGACGAGCGCCACGCGGAAGACGTCGGGATGGAGGTTCCGCTGGACCTCGAGCCTCTTTCCGGTCCGCTTCAGCTTCCGTCTCAACCTTCCCAGGCGATCCCGGATCCGTCGCCGGTCGACCTCGAGCTGCGTCTCACCCGGTCCCCGAGTTCCGATTCCGCCGCCGAGACGGCTCAGGTGCTCCCAGAGACGTGTCAGCCGGGGAAGGAGATATTCGAGCTGCGCCACCTCGACCTGGAGCTTGGCCTGGGGGGTGCGCGCCCGCCGGGCGAAGATGTCGAGGATCAGCTCGGTCCGATCGAGGATCTTGAGGTCGGCGATCCTCTCGAGGTTGCGCCCCTGCGCGGGCGACAGATCGTGATCGATGACGACGAGGTTCGCGCCGAGTGCGCCCGCCTCCTCCTTCAGCTCCGCGGTCTTGCCCGCGCCGATGAACGTGCGGCCGTCGATCCGGGCGCGACTCTGGAGCACTTTCTTGACGACCCGGGCGCCGCACGCCCGCGTCAGCGCGGCGAGCTCGTCGAGGCTCTCTTCGCACTCCGCCCGCAGCAGGTCGGGGAGGCGCAGGCCGACGACGATCGCCACCTCCTCTCCGGCGATCCGCCGCGGGTCGCGAACCTCTCCCCGGCGCGCGCGGGCCGCCCGTCGCGCGACTCGGCGCTTCTCGCGCTGCACCTGGCGCTGGTCGGCGTGCTCGGTCGAGCGGGCGCGGCGGCTCAGTCCGATTCCCCCTCTTGCGGTCCCTCTCGGATCTCCGCCTCGCGGATCGCGAACGAGAGACCCTCGAGCTCGATGGTCAGGTTCACGTTGCGAAGATGGACCGTTTCGGGCACCTCGGGAACGGTCGGAGTGAAGTTCAGGATCCCCCGAATGCCCCCCGCGACCAACCGGTCGGCGGTCTCCTGTGCGGCGGAGGCGGGAGTCGTCAGGATTCCGAAGCTGACCTCGTGCTGCCGGACGTAGCTCTCCAGCTCGGTCGCCGGGAGTATCTCCGCGTCCCCGATGCGGGTCCCTAATCTCTCGGAGTCGTTGTCGAAGAGAGCCACGATCCGGAAGCCCTGCCGGGAAAAGCGGGGGTAGGAGGCGAGCGCCGACCCGAGGCGTCCCGCGCCCACCACCACGGTGGACCACTTGCGGTCGAGACCCAGAATCCGGGCGATCTCCCCTCGAAGCACGTGAACGTCGTAACCCCGCCCCCTCACCCCGAAACTGCCGAAGAAGGACAGATCCTTCCGGACCTGGGCGGGGGTGAGGCCGCCGGCCGCGGCCAGATGAACGGAGGACACCGTATCGTGCCCGCGGGCCCGAAGGCTGTCCAGAGTGCGGAGATAGGAGGACAGTCTGCGGACCGTGGAGTCCGAGATCTTCCGCGGACTTGACATGCGGCGGGACGTCCTTGAAAGTCGGACAGAGCTGTCACGAACGCTAGCAAACCCCGGGGAGCAGGTCAACGCGCGCCCCTGCTGGTCCGCGGCCGTCCGAGGCCCCCCGCGGATGGGAAATCGGAGCTTTACCCATGAGAACTCAACATTGGATCCGGAGCCTCGGCCTCGCCTTTGCCGCGATCGTCCCGGCGACGGGCATCGGCTCCCCGGTCGGAGCGGAGGGGGCGACTCTCCGCGTCCCCGAGGATCACGAGACCATCACCGCGGCTCTCGAGGCGGCGGGGTGGGGCGACAGGATCTTGGTCGGTCCGGGGACCTACCGCGAGTCCTTGCTGTTCACCGACAATGCGGGCGACGGGATCGTGCTCATGTCGACCCACGGGTCTCTCGAAACCGTGATTACCTACGGCGAAGTCTCGAACGTCAACGAAGCCGTCGTCACGTTCCAGCGGTGCTCGAATTCCACCCAGCTCGTCGGATTCACCATCGACGGACGGGACGAGGCACGCCGCGGGATCCTCTGCAACTCCGACAGCCGCCCGGTGCTCTCGGACCTCCAGATCGTGGGCGTGGAGTACGGTATCGCCTCCCATCGTGGATCGCGCCCGTATGTCCAGAACGTCACCGTGAAGAGCGCGCTGGCGGCGGGGCTGTTCGTCTCCGGAGGATCCATCGAGTCCAAGAACTCCCGCTTCCTTCTCGGAGAGAAGTACGGAATCTACATGAGCGGGACTACCGATCTGGCGAGAATCCGGGACTGCCTGATCTCCGAGAACGCCCAGATCGGAATTCAGGCGGTGGAGGCGGACTTCACGGTGACCGATTGCGAGATCGTCCGCAACGGGGACACGGGAATCATCCTCCAGGATTCGTCCCCGCTGATGACCGGCGTGAGGATCCACGGCCACGAGAACATCGGAATCGTCATGGAGGCGTCGTCGGCGGAGCTCATCGAGTGCGTCGTCGACAGCAACGGGTTCGGCGCGATCTCCTCGATCGAGGGGGAGCCGAGGATCCTCCGGTGCACCTTCCGCGACAATCCGAAGAACCACATCGGGATCGAGGGCGACGCGAATCCTCTCATCGGGGGAAGCATCGAGAACGCGAATCAATTCCTCGGCGAGACCGAGCTGGCCATTCAGAGCTCGTCGACGGCCAGCGTCATCGCCACCCACAACTACTGGGACAAGCCGTGCATTCCCAAGAGCCTCTTTCAGGCGACGCTCGGGGGCGTCAAGCGCAAGCCCTGGATGAGCGCGAACCTGAAGCGCGCCTTCAGTGACTGCGCCACCTCCCGCAAGTATCACCAGAAGTGGCTCGACGGGAAGCTCGACGAGGAGGGCAAGCCGATCAAGAAGAGGGACCGGCGGGATCAGAGTCCGGGTGGGTCGGACGCCGCCACGGCGGGGGGGGCCGCCGCAGCGACCTCCATGCCCTCGGTCGAGACGCCGGTCACGTCTTCCGATGCGCCGCGCGCTCCATCCTCCTCGGAGCCCCCCGTCCCGCCGGCCGCTTCCGGGGCCCCTCCTTCCGCCGACTCCGGAACGGGCTCCGACGACGGGTAGCCCGCATATCTCACCAGTCTCTGCTGCGGCAGCGGCGAAGCCGCGCCTGGCTTCGTCGTTGCGGCGCCTCCGCCCTGCGACGGGGCTACGGCCCCGCCTCGGGCGGAAGCACCCCATCTCCTCGCCAGACACGACTATCCGCTGCCTCGCGACGAGCCTGGTGAGAAATGCGGGCTAGCGGGGCGGCGCGGGGAGGATTCCCAGCACGACCCGCACTCCGTCTTCCCGGTCATCACCCTCGGCCCCGGGCTCGGGCCGGGCCGCTCCCTCGGAACGATCGTCGTCCCGATCGCGGTGCTTCTCCACCACGCGGGTGACCTCGGTGGCGACCTCCATGACGAAGTCCCGCCACGCCTCCGGACTATGGAGACGGAAGTCGGTGCACAGGGTCGCGGTCGGCTCGATCGGGGCCGGCGTTTCGGCGTCACCCGGGTCGGATGGCCCGAGAGCGGCCACGTCGCGCACGATCTCGGAGGCCACGGCGAGGAGACGCGCCGTGGAGTTCGGATCACTCACCGACTCGGGTCTGGCACCGAGCCGTCCGAGCACCTCGGGACTCAGGACGAACCCGCCCGCGACGGCGCGGACCCGGCGCTCCCTGCAGTTGCCCCGCCGCCGCTCCTCCACGAGGACGACGAGACCCTGCCGCTCCAACTGCCGGAGGTGGTAGTTCGTTTTCTGTCGGGAGAGACCGAGACGCCGGGCCAGGCCCGACGCGGTGTCGGGCTCCGATAGGTGCTCGAGAAGGCGGAGCCGGATCGGATGGAGCAGCGCGGCGGCTTCCGCGGCATCGCGAACGAGCCGGACCTCGCCGACGGGAGCGGATGGCATGGCACGGACCTCGGAGACGATCGCCTACTCGGTCTCGTTCTCTTTCGGGTCGCTCGAGATCACGCGCGCGACGCTGACGACCCGGTCGCTCTCACCGGGCTTCATGAGACGCACGCCCTGCGTGTTTCGGCCGATCTCGGCGATGCTCTCGACCGACAGCCGGATCAGGATCCCCTGCTTGGAGATGAGCATCAGCTCGTCGGTGGTCGCGACGTGCTTGATGGCGACCAGCTTCCCGTTGCGCTCGCTCGTCTTCACCGTGATGATGCCCTTCCCGCCGCGGTTCGTGATCCGGTAGTCGTCGAGCTTCGTCCGCTTTCCGTAGCCGTTCTCGGTGACGACGAGGATGCTCGCGTCCTCTCCCTTCACGCAGACCATCCCGACGACGTCCTCGTCGCCCTCGATCTCGACTCCCCGCACTCCGCGGGCCGTCCGGCCCATGGCCCGCACGTCCGACTCGCGGAAGCGAATGGCCTTTCCGCCCGACTTCGCCAGCAGGATGTCGTGGCTGCCGTCGGTGACATCGGCGGCGATGAGGGCGTCGCCCGGGTCGAGCCCGACCGCGATGATTCCGGACCGCCGCGGCCGGGAGAACTCGGTGAGGAACGTCTTCTTGATCACGCCCTTCCGAGTCGCCATCACCAGGAAGTGGTCCTCGGTGAACTCGCGCACCGGCACGAACGCCCGAATCTGATCCCCCTTCTCCAGAGCGAGCAGGTTCACGATGGCCTTGCCCCGCGCGGTCCGACCCCCCTCGGGGACCTCGTGCACCTTCAGCCAGTAGAGTCGTCCGTGAGCGGTCAGGAAGAGGATGTACTGGTGCGTGCTCGCGATGAAGAGGTGCTCGACGAAGTCGTCTTCCCTCGTCTTGGCTCCGGTCACTCCTCGACCGCCCCGGCCCTGCCGGCGGTAAGTTCCCACCGGAAGCCTCTTGATGTAGCCGAGGTGGCTGATCGTGATGACCATGTCCTCTTCGGCGATGAGGTCTTCGATCTCGAAATCACCGGTGTCGTCGACGATTTCCGTGCGCCGCTCGTCGCCGAACCGGTCCCGGATCTGAGCCGTCTCGTCTCGGACCACGGAGAGGATGTTCACCCGGGAGGAGAGAATGGTCTTGAGCCGCTCGATGGTCTTGAGCAGCTCCGCGTACTCCTCCTCGACCTTCTCGATCTCGAGGCCGGTGAGTCGGCCAAGGCGCATGTCGATGATGGCCTGCGCCTGCGCGTCGGAGAGGTCGAACTTCTTCATCAACCCCTGCTTCGCTTCCTCCGGAGTCTTCGAGGCACGGATCACCTTGATCACCGCGTCGATGTGGTCGAGAGCGATCTTCAGTCCTTCGAGGATGTGCGCCCGCGCCTCGGCCTTCCGGAGCTCGAACTCCGAACGGCGCCGGACGATCTCGACCCGGTGCTCGATGAACTGCGCGATGAGCTGCCTGAGGGTGAGGACCCGCGGCCGCCCATCGACGAGCGCCAGCATGATCACGCCGAACGTGGCCTGCATCTGGGAGTGCTTGAAGAGACGGTTCATGACGACGTGTGCGACCGCGTCCCTCTTCAACTCGAGAACGACGCGCATGCCGTCACGATCCGACTCGTCGCGCAGATCGGAGATCCCCGAGACGCGGTCTTCGCGGACGAGCTTGGCGATCGTCTCGAGCATGGCGGCTTTGTTCACCCCGTAAGGGATCTCCGAGACGATGATCGCCTCGCGACCGTTCTTGTACGTCTCGATGTTCGCCCGCGCGCGCAGAATCACCTTTCCGCGCCCGGTCAGGTACGCGTCGCGGATCCCGCTCCGCCCGAAGATGATGCCGCCCCCCGGAAAGTCGGGCCCCGACACGATCTTCAGGAGCTTGGCGTCGGTGATCTCGGGATCGTCGATGGTCGCCGCAATCGCGTCGCACACCTCGATGACGTTGTGCGGGGGCACGTTCGTGGCCATCCCCACCGCGATCCCGGAGGAGCCGTTGACGAGGAGGTTCGGGAACTTGCCGGGGAAGACGACCGGCTCCTCCTTCGTCTCGTCGTAGTTCGGGACGAAGTCGACGGTCTCCTTCTCGAGGTCGGCCATGAGCTCGAGGGCCTCGCGCGTGAGCCGGGCCTCGGTGTAGCGCATGGCCGCGGGCGGATCGCCGTCGACCGAGCCGAAGTTTCCCTGACCGTCGACCAGGGTGTAGCGCAGGTTGAACGGCTGGGCCATCCGGACGAGCGTCGGATAGATCACGGCCTCGCCGTGCGGGTGGTAGTTACCCGAAGCGTCTCCGGCGACCTTGGCGCATTTCCGGTAGTTGGACGTGGGCGAGAGGTTCAAGTCGTTCATCGCCACGAGGACGCGGCGCTGGGAGGGCTTGAGGCCGTCGCGGACGTCGGGCAGGGCTCGGGAGACGATGACCGACATCGAGTAGTCGATGTACGACGACTTCATCTCGTCTTCGATGTCGATATGAACGATCTTCTCGGGTCCAACGGCCATCGGTTCGGTTCTCTCCTCCGCGGCGGCTCCGTTTCGTCTCCCGTGGCCAGGCCGCGCGAAATGGAAGCGGACGACTAGATCAGATCGAGATTGCGGACCTTCTCGGCGTTTTCCTCGATGAACTCACGACGGGGGCCGACCTGATCTCCCATCAACAAGGTGAAGACCTTGTCGGCCTCGACGTCGTCCTCGAGCCGGACGAGTCGCATCGTGCGCGTCTCGGGATTCAGGGTGGTCTCCCAGAGCTGATCCGGGTTCATCTCACCGAGACCCTTGTACCGCTGCACCTGGATTCCCTTCGGGCCCTTGGCCGACGACATCTTCTTCACCAGACGGTCCTTCTCCTTATCGGAGTAGGCGTAGGCCTCCTGCTTCCCCTTCTTCACGCGGAAGAGAGGGGGGATGGCGATGTAGAGATGTTCGTTCCGGATGAGCTCGGACATCTCCCGGAAGAAGAAGGTCATCAACAGCGTGCGAATGTGGGACCCGTCGACGTCGGCGTCCGTCATGATGATGATCTTGCCGTAGCGCAACCGGGAGAGATCGAACTCCGATCCGATGCCGGTCCCGATGGCGGTGATCATCGCGCGGATCTCCTCGTTGGCGAGGATCTTGTCGACGCGGGCCTTCTCGACGTTGAGAATCTTCCCCCGGATGGGGAGAATCGCCTGGAATCGCCGGTCGCGGCCCTGCTTCGCGGTTCCGCCCGCCGAGTCACCCTCCACGATGAAGATCTCGCAGTGGTCGGGGTCGGTGATCGAGCAGTCGGCGAGCTTTCCGGGAAGGGAGGAGTTCTCGAGGGCGGTCTTCCGTCGTGTGAGTGCCCGGGCCTTCCGGGCGGCCTCGCGAGCCCGCGCCGCGGCCACCGCCTTCTCGATGATCTTCCGGGCGACGGAGGGATTCACCTCGAGGTAGTTGCCGAGCTGTTCTCCCACGACCTGCTCGACGATGCCCTTCACCTCGGAGTTCCCGAGCTTCGCCTTCGTCTGGCCCTCGAACTGGGGCTCGGTCAGGTTCAC
>JALGZR010000155.1 GCA_025774805.1 bacterium | reverse complement strand
TTCGATCCCCGCCTCCAGGAGGGACTCGAGCTCCCCCTGCGCGAGCGAGTACATGCCCCGCGTGAAGTGGAGCTCTGCTCGGCGATAGCGGTCTCCGACCGACAGATCGCGAAGCCGAGACGTCATGAACCGGTTCCTCCGGGGAGAAGTCCGAGACTGCGCAGGAAGTTCAGAAGCGTTTCGAACCACGACGGGTCCGCCGCGGAGAGGGTGATGCCGTGCTCGTCGAGATCGATCCCCGCGTCGAGGCAAACCAGTCTCGCCCGTTCGGGGTCCGTGGGCTCGCCGCTGTCGGCGATCAGATCCTCGGGGCGCAGAGGTTCTTCGGCCCGCGCGATCGGGGCGGAAACGAGCGAGAAAACGAACATGAAGAGAAGGAAGAAGACCGTGATCTTGAGTCCAGTCCGGTGCATCCGAGCAGCCGCCTTTCTGGAGGGTGGTCGACAATCCAGTTGTAGGAGCGAGAAGAGTGAATTCACCAGGGATGTCGGCAAAAAAGAGCCGCGGCCTTCCGAAAAACCCACGGGGGCCAGAGAGGCGGATGATCTGGGGAACCGGGATTCCGCCATGAGCTCACACAAGAGGCGCACTCTTCGAAGTGGAGGACGGCAAACACCATCGAAGACGCGTCTCCCGGCGGGGGGAGCGAAGTCGAGACATCCGGGAACGCATCACCAACTTAGCAATCGTCTCGATCGGAGTCAAACGACGAGACGGCCGACGGTCGGAGGGGCCGCCCGGCCGTCGCGGTCCGATCCGGGAAATAGCACACAGTTACCGGCTTGGGGGAGCGTACGGCCTATTGGATCGACACCAGCTCCACGTCCACGATCAGCGTGGCATAGGGCGGGACGGTCTTGCCGCTCCCGCGCGCGCCGTAGCCGAGGTCCGACGGAGCGATGAGGCGTCGTCGACCGCCCTCCCGCATGCCCACGACCCCCTCGTCCAGCGCGGCGAACATCTCTCCATTTCCGACCCGGAACTCGATTGGACCGCCCCGCTGCTTCGTGTCGTCCACGAGCGGACCCTCCGCGAGCCAGGCCCGGAAGTGGACCCGGACCTTCCGATCGGCCACCACCTTCTCGCCGCGACCGGCCGCGATCTCGAAGATCTCGAGACCGCTCTCGGTCTTCGCTCCGAGCGCCCCCGGGGGAAGCGTGGGAGGGCCGTCGCGCGGGTCATGAGCCACGCGGCTTCTCCGGTTCGGCGCCGGCTCCGTCCGGCGCTTCGTCGAAGCGCTTCTCGACGACGTAGACCCCCGCGGGTCCGTCCCACCGGACCTCGTCCCCGAGCTCGCGATGCACGTTGACCATGGCGCTGTTCCCCGGGAGGATCTCGCTCGAGAATCCCCCGAGGCCCATCGCC
The DNA here is from genome assembly GCA_025774805.1 of bacterium. GTDB lineage: Bacteria > ARS69 > ARS69 > ARS69 > ARS69 > JALGZR01. Next base: position 2,812 of record JALGZR010000155.1, on the reverse strand, counting down.
CGCGCGTACTCCTCGAGCTTCCGGAGGAGGAAGGACGCCATTCCCCGCCGGCGCCACTTCTCGCCGACGACGATCGCGGTCTCGGCCCGGTTCTTCCGGGGATTGAAATCGTAGCGACCGATCGCGGCGAAGCGCTCGGCCCGGCCTTCCTGCTCGAACACGCCGAACGCCATCCGGTGCCGGTAGTCGACGCACACCAGGTGGGACGCCTCGGCGCGGCCCATCTCCTTCTTGGCCGTGAAGTAGCGCTGGTACACGGTCTCCACGTCGTGGCTGTAGAAGAACTCCTGGAGGGCGCGCTCGTCCGTGGCCCGGACCGGACGAACGTGAAACTCCTTCCCGCCGAACTTCTCCGTGGACTCCCACTCCACCGGATAGCGGCGCTCGGCCTGGTTCCGGATCTGCTCGTCCGGGAACACGTAGTTCTTGCCCTTCACGAAATCCAGGAGCTCGCCCCGGAACTCCGGGTGCGCGATCCCGATGAGAGCGAGGGACCGCTCGCGGATCGTCTTCCCATGGAGGTACGCCACGCCCCACTCCGTGACGACGAAGTGCACGTCGCCCCGGCTGGTGACGACGCCCGCCCCTTCGTCGAGGTGGGGGACGATCCGGCTGATCGTCCCGCCCTTCGCGGTGCTCGGCAGCGCGATGATCGGCTTCCCGCCGCGGCTCATCGCCGCGCCCCGGACGAAGTCCACCTGACCCCCGATGCCGCTGTAGAAATCGTAGCCGAGGCTGTCGGCGCAGACCTGCCCGGTGAGGTCGACCTGCAGGGCGGAGTTCACGGCGACGACGTCGTCGTTCTGCGAGATGATCCGCGGATCGTTCACGAACCGCGAGGTCCGGAACTCCACGACCGGGTTGTCGTCGACGAAGTCGTAGAGGCGGCGCGTGCCCATCGCGAAGCTCGTGACGGTCTTGTGCGGCAGCACCGTCTTCCGGGAGTTGTCCACGTTCCCGTTCTCGAGGAGCGGCAGCATCCCGTCCGAGAACATCTCCGTGTGCACGCCCAGGTGGTGCTTGTCCTCCAGGAACTTCAGCACCGCGTTCGGGATGCTGCCGATCCCGAGCTGGAGACAGCTCCCGTGGCTGATGAGCCTCGCGACGCGCCCGCCGATCTCCACCGATACGGCGTCCGGCTCGTCTCCGTACGGGAGCTCGAGGAGCGGCGTGTCCGTCTCGACGATCGCGTCGATGTCGGAGACGTGGACGTTCCCGTCGCCGAAGGTGCGCGGCATGTTCGGGTTGATCTCGGCGATGACGAGCCTCGCCGTCTCGTACGCCGCCCGCTGGATGTCGACGTGGATCCCCATGCTGCAGTACCCGTGGCGATCCGGCGGGGAGAGCTGGAGGAGTACCACGTCGACGGGTCGCTGTCCGGACCGGATGAGCTCCGGGATCTCGCTCAGGAAGATCGGGGTGTAGTCGGCCCGCCCTTCGCGCACGGCGCGGCGTACGTTCGGCCCGATGAAGAACGCGTTGTGGCGGAAGCTCCTCTCGTACTCGGATTCGACGTAGTCCGCGATGCCGAACGTGAGGAGGTGGACGATCTCGACGTCGCAGAGGTCGGATCGGCTGAGGAGCGCGCGGACGAGCGTCTGGGGCTCCGCGCACCCCGAGCCGACGAGAACCCGGCAGCCCGACTTGATCTCGCGGACGGCTTCCGCCGCCGAGACCGGGCGGGGGTAGGTTCTCTTCTCGGGCGTCGTCGTCGTGCTCATCGGGTTCGTCTCCGGTCTCGGGGGCGCTCGATCAATCTACCGCCGGCCCCGGGGCGCGAACACCGGGAGATCCTGTCCTCGGGCGGGGGCGCGGGGTCAGGCCCGGACCGACTCCAGGGCCTCCAGGACCTTGGCCGGATGGTCGGCGGCGTTCGACACCTTCCGCCAGTGCTTCACGACCTTGCCGTCGGAGCCGATCCACACGGTGGACCGGATCACCCCCATCTTCTTCTTGCCGTACATCGTCTTCTCGCCCCACGCGCCGTATCTCTCCATGACCTTCTTGTCGGGGTCGCTCAGGAGCGGGAACGGAAGCCGGTACTTCGCCGCGAACATCCGGTGCGACTCGGCGTCGTCCGGGGAGACGCCGAGGACGACCGTCTCCCGCTCCCGGATCTCCTTCCAGAAGTCGCGGAAGCCGCACGCCTCCTTCGTGCACCCGGGCGTGTCGTCCTTCGGATAGAAGTAGAGGACGACGTTCTTTCCCGCGAAGCTCCCGAGCGACACCTCGTTTCCATCCGCGTCGCGAAGCGAGAACGCGGGCGCCTGCTTTCCCTCGACGACGGCCATGGGTCCCCTCCCTTCGGGATTCCGTTGCATGCGGAAGCCGGGCCGGGAGTCTATCACGGCGCGTCACCAGTCGGCACCGGCGGAGACGCGCAACTGCAAACCGCCCCACCGGGAAGCGGACGGTTCGGGGTCGTCCGGTCCTGACCCGCCGTCGGTGCCGCCGCCACCACCGCCGGACCCGCTCCCGTCCCACGGCACGACGAGCTGCCCGTCGAGCCGCACGTACGATCTCCGGCTCGTGTTCCACCGGACCCACGCCTCGGCCTGCGCGCCGTTCGTGAAGTCCCAGTCGAGCGGGCTCGCCTCGTGATCGAAGCGGAAGAAGAACGGCGGCAGGGTCGGAACGCGCTTCTTCCAGAAGAGCGTTCCGTCGGCGCCCCACCACTCGAAGCGGGCGTCGAGACCGAAGGAGACCGGGCCGCGAGGCGCCGGCGTCCACGTGGTCCGGACGTACGTCATGTCCCAGTCGCGACGCACCGATTCGAGCCGGTACCGCGTGGCCGTGAACACGTCCCACACCG